>CAZPTO010000200.1:0-6673 GCA_964589155.1 uncultured Bacteroidaceae bacterium
TCCCGCAAAATCATTAGACTTTGAAACAGCACGTACTTCTGCACGCAGGCTCCTCGGTTTTTCTTCAACAAGCTGAATATGTGCATCCAGAAGATTTCGGTTCGTACCAGGTGATTCCTTGTAGCGAACCTGGACATACCTGAATACATCCAGCCGGGTAAGCCGGCGAACGGTCTCACGGTAGTCGCTGATGCGGTAGGGTTTTCCGCGCTCAATAAACACAAAACGGTTGATCATTTCTCTGTCCAGGCTCTGCCGGCCATAGCTTATGTGGGAGATACCACCTTCGACAACAGTGTCGGGTGGTGTCGGGTGGCTGCTCAGTGTTGAATCGTGGTAGACGAAAATCCTGTTGATATTGAATATATCTGCAGCCTCATCCGGGATTTCCTCCTTGACTGCGAGGGTAACATCCATTTCGTGTGTTGCCTGGGTTGTGTCCAGGAGGAAATAGAGGTATTCGGGCAAAAAATAGAAAAATCCCTGCTGTTTCAGATCCTGGTCAATGCGCTGACGTTCCTGCTTCAGGGTCGAAAGGCGATACTGCTCTCCTTTGCTGATCAGTGTTTGTTCTTTCATCTGCCCGATCAGTTCCCTGAGGGTGTCGGCTGCAGAAGGATAACTGATGTTGCCGAAATAGTAGGGATTTCCAAGCGCTACCAGGTATTTCAGCTTCATCTTCTTTTCATCCGCAATGCGGTCTGTTTGAATTTCGTACTGGTAATATCCATAGTTGTGCAGCACATCCATCATCTCTTCCCTGGTCGCCTCCACTGTATAATTCCTGAATAATACAGGAGGCTCCCCGACCTTAAATTTAAGCCAGTGACGCAATCCGGATGAAGGAACAGAATCACCTGCCAGGTTGTACATCCAGAGCTTCATGGGCAGGAATCCGAACAGCCGCTTGTTCCGCTCCTGGCCGGCCACTTTTTCCAACTCCTTCTTTACCTCAGCGGCCCGGGTTGTTCCGGTTGCCTCCACCTCCACCTTGCTTCCAGTATATAGGTATTCACCCTCTCCGATCAGCCGCGTGGTACTGCAGGATCCCAGCAAAAATGCGAAAATCAGCAATAAAAAACAGATGCTAATCCTCATCCTGCCCCCCTTTCTCTTTTCTTCCAAACAGCTCCCTGAACGTAGTAAAATCCTTGTTAAAGATAAAAGAAACGCCGGTTTTCGTTACTTCACCATCGATCTCGTTCTCATAATCAGTTTTATTGAATACATTCACCCTGTACACGCCATCCTTACTTAATTTGTATTCCACCCTGAAATCACCGGCCAGGTCGCCTGCCTCGAGGTTACCGCCTTGTGCTCCCGGCTCTTCCACGGCAACAGATCCTCCCACTTCCAGGGTGAGCCTGTCGTTAAAAACATTGGTGGACAGGTCCATGCTAACATCGGTCCTGGCCGACACATCCGATTCCATGCCGGTTTCATAGGAATCAATCTCGATATCCAAATCCACCTTATTGATATACTGGTCAGCAAACCTGTCGAGCTGCTTCGAGAGCAAACTGCTCAGACTTTGACGGGACTGGTTGCTGAATTCATAAGAAACGGGATCGGAGGCTGCGGCTGATTCTCCCATGAACCGGTTGAAAACCAACAGGGAAAACACCTGTTTGTTCAGTTCTGATTCATTATTCCGAAGGTTCGACAATGCTGCACTGACCGCGGCACCCTGTGCTCCGGATCGGATATCAAATTCAATTTCCGGGGTAAGCAATGGTCCTGTCAATCGCATTACCACTTCAAAATCTGCAGATCCGTATGCGCCGTCCGATGCCGAACCCTGCTGATATTGCATTAATTCCTCAAGGGAGGTGTTGACTTCATACACAGCAGCAATGTCAGCTGTGGCTTCCAGGATTTCTCCTGACCAGCTCAGATAACTGCCCGGGTCGATATTAAATTCTCTTTTGATGAGGTCAAACAATTGAAGGCTGTAATTCCCTTGCGATATTTCATATTTCCCTATGAGACTCATTGCCCCGCTCCTGTCCAGCGAAAACCCAAGATCACCACTTCCCCTGATCCGCAGGCGTTCGCCGGTAAGCGGGTTTGTAATGATCGTGAGCGTGAAGCGATCCGTGAATGCAGCACTGGCAGATAATTCCAGGTTGGTCGCGCCTGTTTTGATCGTTTCTACAGCCGCGATGGAATCCATCAGAAGACTGTCCTGAACAACAGCGTCCACAAATTTAATCACTCCTTCCCCGGTCGGGGTTTTTCCGCCGGGCAGGACAAACGAAAAACCGGATTCCTTTCTGAAGCCAGCATTCAGCTGTATAACCGGATTTTCAAATGTGCCGGTAACACTTCCATCCAGGTTGGCGAACACATTACCGAAATAGAGTTCTCCTTCTGCAGCAGATTTGTTCACCAGGTGGAATTCCCTGGCCACCAGTGAAAGGTCAAAGTTGCTCTCCGCTTCCCTGTTCAGATTCACTTTCCCATTCAGGACCGCAGTATTTTCCTGGTTATCGAGCAGTGTGAGGTTCCTGAAACTGACCTGCTGATTCTCCAGCGAAACAGTTTCTTCCTCTAGTGTAAATGAGGTATTCAGGGCCGAAGGATTGAACCGGGTATTCCTGAATGTTACCGATCCTTTGAGCGCAGGCTCAGCAATTGGGCCTGATACGGACAGGTCTCCGGAAACATTGCCACTGACATACTTCAGTGCATCTGTCAAAAAAGGCTGGAGCAATGCCAGGTTCAAAGAATCCACCTGTGCCTGTCCATCTATGGTCTGCACCCCCCCCGATGCCTCCAGCCGGGCCGATCCGCTAAGATACAGGTCGTTGCCACCCAGGAACAGTTCATAGGAAGAGTGATCCTGCCCCGTAAGGATTCGGGAAAAGTCGATTCGGTATCCGGATGTATCCTGGACTGAACTGTTGCTGATGCGCAGGTCACTTCCAAGCAACAGGCTGTCAGGAAGCATCAGCAATGATCCGTCGCCATCCAGCCGGATCAATCCCTCTCGGGTTCCGGGAATATTTTCGAACTTTCCTGCATAGGCAAGGTCCATGGCCTGCTCCTTTCTCTCTGAAAACAGTTCAAACCCGTGTACGTACAATGTATCATCTACAAACAGGTTACTGAGCATCATCCTGTAATTTTTCCCTCCATCAAAAGACAGTTTCAGGCTGTCGAGCCGGTAGCTGCTGCTTTCAGATTGATACCCCAGTTCGTGAATCTTCAGATTTCCCAACATGGTTTCCGGGTTGAGACCATGCAATCCCGCACTCACCTTCATTTCCAGATCTGACCTGGAATCAGTAAAATTAAGTGGTTCTAACCGCAGCTGCCTGAAGTCTCCCTCCAGGAAAATATCGGGAACAGAATCATTGAACTGGTATTCACCTGTCAGAATAAATGAACTGTTTGGATCATCCATAGACGACTGTAAATAAACTAGTTCATTGCTGTAATTACCACTAATGCTCA
The DNA here is from genome assembly GCA_964589155.1 of uncultured Bacteroidaceae bacterium. Lineage (GTDB taxonomy): Bacteria > Bacteroidota > Bacteroidia > Bacteroidales > M55B112. The sequence continues at coordinate 3,457 of CAZPTO010000200.1, forward strand.
AATCAGTATAGGCATAACCGAAAACCTCAGCTGTGCCGATGTCCAGGTCTGCCTCCATGTGAAGATCTCTAAACCCTGAGGTTTCACCCTGAACCTGTCCTGCAAAAACAACCTTTCCGATGGTATCCTGCATATTGAGTAGTGTGCCCAGATCAAATGCATCCGTATAGATATTCATTTGAATAGTTTCTCGTTGCAGTGCCGTATCAGCGGAAGCGTCAACCTGGGCGTATACAGGTCCTAAAGTTGTAAGCACGGAGAGGTCCGAGGTGAGCTGCAGCCGGTTCCCTGAAAAACCACCTTTTACCGAGACCTCTTCAGGAAATGTGATCTGACCGGGTATAAGTGTATCGGGAATCAGTGCAAACAAAGCATCGCGGTATACGGAAAGTTCGTTCAGGTCCAGTGCCCCGGAAAGCTGATCCGGGTGTAGTATTTTATTCACATCGCCACTGATCCGCAGGCGAATGGCTTCTCCAGCCGTACCTTTGATACTGTCGATGTGCAGTGAATCCAGTTCCCCGGTAATTTTTGCATCCAGCAGCAGTGTGGGATAATCAGTCAATGGCCATTCCGACTTGAAGATACCGGAAAGATCTTTTGATCTTGCCTCAGCGCGGAGGTCCAGCTGCATTTGGGCATTCCCCGGGTCGGTGAACAGCATGCTTGCCGATGTGTAATTCAGACGCGCATCGAGGTAAATGCGGCTGTCCTTTATTCTGAGCCTGCCGCCACTCAGCACGGTTTTCCTGTCGTCAACAGTAGCCGCCAGGCGGAAGTTCCGGATATCCAGGTTTTGATTAAGCGTACCCTGCATGGCATTGATCTCAACTGCATATCCGTCTTGATCCATGCGGATCCCAGAGAGGTCAGCACCCAGTTGCTGAACAGTAAATGTCTGCGGGCGCCCCTGGTTTGCAGGATTAACCTCCCTGATATCGATATTATTATTATCCAGCTCGAGCCGGTCGATGCCGATGAACCATGGAATGAGGGCAAGCGGATCTGGCCGCGCACCGGGATTCCTGGTTTTAGGGGTGTTATCAACTGTATCTGCTGCCGGGTTGATGATGTCCAGGTACAGATCGCTGATCTCCAGGTTGCGCACCTGGATACGCTGTTCACGAAGATGTATCGTTTCAGGACGCAGCACCAGCTGCCCCATGTCAATCGCAAGCATACTTCCCTCCACCCGGTTGTCGAGTGCAAAGTCCAGGTTGTTGATCCTTAACTGTCCAAGGCTTATTTCAGGAAGAGACGTGGACGCTGTATCTTTTTTGGGCGGATTCCTTTGCTGAAACATCGTTGCGATATTCAGGAGGCTGTCCTGTTCATTTTTCACAAGGTGCAATCGTGGGTCCTCCAGCTGCAACCTGCTGAGCCGTATTTCATTTTTCACCAGCGGAAATAGCTTGAGGCCGATATTGAGCTCCGAAGCGCTGATCACCGTATCCTGGTATTGATCCGTTATTACCAGGCCCCGCACTTTCACCCTGTTCAGGAGTGAGATGTACATGCGTTCCGCCGATATGGTGGCATTGATCTCTTCGCTCAGCGCAGCAACCACCTTGCGTGCGATCAGATTCTGGACCGGTGGAAGTTGTACCAATAGGAACAGCAAGAGGACTAAAGCGATAATAGCCACCACCATCCTGTAAAAGAACTTCCATATGCGGGGTATGATCTTCAAATTCAGTTGAAAATATTGGTTGCAGGGTATACCGTTCTCACAAACGCTTTCTGAACAAGCTACATTAGTTTTACATTATCCATGCAGAATTGTTCAGATATTTATAAACAGGTTAAAGAAATGACAGGAATCTGGGTATGAATAAATTTCCAATCAACCCTCCATCGTGAACAGCATTCAGAAACTTGCGATTTCATATAATTGATTACATTAGTGCAAATTTAAAATGATTTATCATCTGATCACATATCCTTTGTGTTATATGATACGATCACTCGCCCGTTACTGCCTTCTGGGCAGCATGCTGATCTACCCTGTTCTTGCTGCAGGGCAGGACGGTATTCCCTATATCTCCTATTATGATTCCCGTGTTGGTTTTGAATCGCAAAACTGGTCGGTTTGCCAGGATACCGGATATTCAATGTATTTCGCAAATAAACAGGGTGTTACAGTTTTCGATGGTTTGAACTGGCGGTCCGTAAAACTTCCTCATGTACCCCTGGAGATCGCTACTGCAAAGGCAACAGGGGACATATATGTGCTTTCTGACAGAAATTACGGAACATTAAAACGAAGTAATAAAGGAACCCTTGGATATGTACCACTCACATATGAAGGGGAACTGGACCGTTCCCTTGAGGACATCCATTTTTCAGATTCGAGTGCCATTTTTTACGGTGCGAACCATATCAGCTTCCATTCCCTTGAAGATCAAACATTACAAAGACGATTAGTTTCCGGGGACCAGGGCTCATTTGCGGGAATGATCGTCCTTGATAAGGGTATATTTGTAAACATCAGAGGCTCCGGATTGCATGAATTGAAAAGTGATACATTGTTGAAGCTTCCCGGGGGAAATCCCACCGCCGAACATGAGATCATTTTCTGGCTTCCTCATGGTGATGATAAGGCAGTGGTTGGTCTTGACAACGCCACTCTGAAAATTTTTAATGGCCGTGATTTTCAGGATTACACCCTTTCCAATGACACATACCTGAAGAATTTTGGTCTCTCCGACGGACTTTCGCTCGATGATTCACTTTATGTGTTCTCAACCTATTATGGCGGAGCCCTGATTGTTCACCAGGCGAGCGGCAAAGTGCGGTCCATTCTGAATTACCAGAATGGGTTGCCGGATGACGAAGTATATGCCATTGGAAAAGATCACAGTGGCGGAATCTGGCTCACTTACAGATATGGAATATGCAGGATAGATCCCATTCTGCCGGTAAGGGAGTATACCAATTATCCGGGGCTGGAAGGCTTGCTTACCAATATGATTTGGTACAACAATACATTTTACGTTGCAACTACAGAAGGCCTCTTTCTGCTTGAGGAGGTAAAAGACTACAGTCTGACAGAGGTCATGATGAAACAGCAACCTTTGTTGCGTCCACCGACAAGTTCAGCAACAACACCTGCGAGTTCTCCCGGAACGGTAACAAAGGGGTTTTCTGCGGAAGCAGCCGCAGAAGCAGCCGATGGGAAAGACCCTGGTGCCATAGATGGACTGGAAGCAGTGGAGCA
>CAZPTO010000201.1:0-6635 GCA_964589155.1 uncultured Bacteroidaceae bacterium
TATGTTGCACTTTCCAGGTTGGTTTCCCTTGATGGGTTGGTACTGACTTCCCCCGTTCCTGTTTCCGGGTTTGCCCAGGACAGTACAATCTCGGCATTTGCCGCCACGAAACCCTCTGAAACTGCATTTGGTGAGATCCTGGAGAAGGAAACCCATCGATATGTCCGGGACAAGATGCTTCATTATTTTGACTTTTCGGATCTCAGGGATGCATTTGATCATCACCTCCGCACTTACAACAAGGATGAGAAAAGGTCTGCGAAGCAGCAATATAAAAGTAGAATCGTGGTGATCATGAAGCAGTTTGATCCTCAGTATGAGATTGCAGGGAAATTCCGGAAACAGGTGCTGGAGATCACCCATCTTCCTGATGAAGGATACCTGGTATTATTGCAGGCGCGGGTTCAGGCAGCGCTCGAATATTTCGAGCCGAAGATCAGGGAGGTTTCAGCTGCGATACGGTCGTTGATCAAAGATCTCGAAGATGCTGTTGGTGTGAAACAATACCTGAAAGAGCTGCATGAATTAGAGTCCGCATTTTTCTCAAAGATCCAGAGACTGCGAAAAGCGGCGGCACTTGTGGAGGCAGTCCGAAAAAACGAAGAATTGACAAAAGAAGATTTTACCAGTGAAGAGGAATTGAAGGAGCGGGCAGATATGTTGCAGACCGGGAAGAAGGGAAAAGGCCGAAAGGGCAAAGGTAAAAGGAGCGGGGAAAAGGTAACCGCGAAGAACAAGAAGGGAGCGGGGAAGAAGCAGGAGAAAGGGGCTTCGGCAAAGTTGAGCTACGAGATGTTCAGGAGTGGCAAAGGCGTTACGGAGATTGCAAAAGAACGGGATCTGGCTGCAAGTACTATTGAGTCCCACCTGGCATTGTTTGTTGAAAAGGGAGCGTTGGACCTGTTGGAGCTCATGGACGAAGAAAAGGTATCGGAGATCAGGAAGGCCCTTCAAAAGCACTACAAAAACTCGATCACCCCGGTAAAGAAGGCCCTGGGAAGGGATTATTCCTTTGGAGAGATCAAAATGGTACTGGCAGCAAATCCGGTTGAATCGTGAATATTTCCCGGAGCTTTCGTAACTTGTGCTTATCAACTCATTAAGTTAACTATTATGAAAGCAAAAATTATTCTGTTGTTACTGGGAACGGTTTTAGTATCCTCCTATGGTCAGGAAAAAGGATTTGAACGGGTCCTGGAGGGATTCAGGTTCACCGAAGGGCCTGCGTTTGATGCTGCGGGGAATCTCTATTTCACAGATATCCCTGAATCGAAGATATATAAGTATACACCGGATGGGGAATTATCGGTATATATTGAAAACACGGGGGGTGCCAATGGTCTTTTCTTTGATGATGACGGAAACCTGCTGGCATGTGCCGGGGGTGCGCGGCAGGTCGTGAGGTATGATGCCGATGGCAATAAGACGGTCTTACTCGATGCGTATGAGGGTAAAAAACTGAACAGTCCGAATGACCTCTGGATCGATGCTGATGGGGGAATTTACTTTACCGATCCGCGTTACGGGAACCAGGACAACATGGAGCTGGAAGGCATGCATGTCTATTATTTTCATCCGGATAAAAGCAAGGTTGTGAAAGTGATTGACAACATGATACGCCCCAATGGCATCATCGGATCACATGATGGTGAGAAACTTTATGTAGTAGATGCAGAGGTAGATGAACTATTTGTATTTACCATAAAGAGGCCTGGTAAGCTGGAGGATCAGACCCGTTTATTATACGAAGGTGCTGATGGGTTATCAATAGATGATGTGGGGAACATTTACGTGACCGCCGCGAATTCCATTTTGAAATATGATCCCCGCGGGGGCATGGTCCAGCGTTATGAGATGGAGGTGATGCCTACCAACGTGGTGTGGCATGATGATGTACTGTGGGTGACCACCCATACCGGGGAGATCTGGAGAAAGGATCTAAAATGAGATCCTGTTCTTTATAGTCATTCTAAAATAGTGGATATCAAATATTCATGGAATTGGTTTTTGACATGCTCATTATAAAGTGATAACTTTAATTGATCAAGCTGAACCAACCAACAGATCCATGAAAAAAAGAACCAAGGTATTCCTTCCGGTGGCAATCATCACCCTGCTGGGGTCTTTCTCTATTTCCTTTCACGCCATCAAGAAAGCGCAATATTCCTATGATGATTTTGAAAAGCCCGGGTATTGCAATCAATGTCACGACCTGTTCTACCAGCAGTGGGACCAAGCGATGATGTCGGATGCCTACAACCATGAATGGGATGAAATCGAGTATTTCAAACTGGCAGTGGCGCATACGGAAAACGATCCGGATGTCCCTGCTGCCGTTCACGAAGGGTGCAACGGCTGTCATACGCCTATGGCTTTTTTAGCCGGTGATATGCCGCCCCCTGATCCAAAAACCAATCCGCGCGCCAATGAGTCGGTGAGCTGCGATGTATGTCACAGTATTAAGGGATTTGAGGGGGATGTTCCCTTCAATCATAATTATATCATCGAACCAGGGGGTCCGAAATTCAGTGCGCGGAAAGGAAAGGTGAATTCTCCCAACCACGAGATTGATACAACTGCATTTTTTCGTACTGCAGAATTCTGCGGGGTTTGTCACAATGAAAAGAGTCCCCACGGTGTATGGGTGAAATCTACCCACCTGGAGCTTCAGGAAGGACCTTATTATGCAGAGGGCATTGTGTGTCACGACTGCCACATGCCGGATGCACCCGGCAAAACAGCCAAAATGGGTGCCCGTTATGAGGATGCGAAGATGCACCTGTTCAATGGCGCGCATGATCCCGGCAAGATCAGGGGAACGGTGGAGATCCGGATGACACCTGACAGGCAGGATTATGTACCCGGGGAGCCCATGGTGCTGACGGTGACATTATACAATCAGAAAACCGGTCATAAGTTCCCGACGGGTTCAGTCGAGGACCGGATCGTGTGGCTGCATGTGGAAGCGGAGGATGAAAAAGGAAATGTATACCACCTGCCGGTGGATAAGAAAGGGTTTGAAGGGGAAGAATATACCATTGCCAGCGAGGAGCTGGCTTACCAGGACCTGGGGGTACCCCTGGGAATTGAGAATTTTGAAGGATTACGCAGGGAGATGGTCCCGGTGGGGGACCGGATCTTCAGGATGCCCTATTTTGATCCGCAGGGAAGAATGACCATGATGCAGTGGAATACGTCATCGCTCGGTGTGGACTACCGTTTCGGTCCGAGGGAGACCAAGGTGGAGACCTACACCTTCGAGATCCCATATGACGTGACACCCGGTCAGCTTACCCTGAAGGCAGTGATGAACTATCGCCTGTTGGTGAAATCCGTCGGGGAGTATTTGGAGGTACCCGAGGAGGAATACACTGCGATGCTGGTTAACGAGCAGGAAACAACAGTTACTATCTACCCATAAATTACAATTGAGATGAAATACAGCAAATTCTTTTTGATCGTTTTTCTAGCACTTTTCATAAGTGAACAAGTTGAGGCCATTCCTGCCTTTGCCAGGAAATATGGCATCAGTTGCATGACGTGTCATGCTCCCGCAGCGCCTAAGCTGAAGGATTACGGGGACACGTTTGCAGGCAGCGGATTCAAGCTCACCGATTACCAGGCACCCCGCTATTTCCAGGATGCCGGGGATGATAAGCTTTCCCTGATCCGGAATTTCCCACTGGCCTTGCGGATGGACGGATACCTGCAGGCGGAGATTTCTCCTGATGGCAAGGTGGACATGGCAGCTCCTTTTTTATTAAAGTTGTTGTCGGGGGGCGAGATATCAGACAAGCTCGCTTACTATTTTTATTTCTACATGGATGAGCATGGTGAGGTTGCCGGGGTGGAAGATGCCTACATAATGTATGACAACCTTTTCGGCACCGAACTCGACATTTACCTGGGTCAGTTCCAGGTATCGGATCCCTTGTTCAAGCGGGAGTTGCGGCTGACCTACGAGGATTACCATGTGTACACCTCGCAGATCGGACTTTCAGATTTCAACATGAAATATGACAAGGGGATCATGCTCACCTACAGTCTGCCCACCTCAACGGATATTATGTTCGAGGTAGTGAATGGAAACGGATTGGCAGAGTTTGGCAGCGGCGGTTTTTTTGACAAGGATCCTTACAAGAACTACCTGGGGAGGATCACCCAGGGGATCGGAGATTTTTTAAGTATCGGGGCTGTGGGGTATATCGGCAAGGAAGAGATTGCCCGGGAGGCCCAGTCGGTCACCAACCAGGCCTATTTTGTAGGTCCGGATGCAACGTTCACTTATTCCGACAAGCTGGAAGTCAATTTCCAGTATATCCTGCGGCACGACGACCAGGTGTTGACGGGGATGTCCGGGAATCCGGTCATGTCGGACCTCACCACCCACGGTATTATGGGAGAGGTGATATTGAGTCCGCAGGGCGACCAGAGTGACTGGTACGCGGTGGGATTGTACAATTTTGTGAATTCTGATTTTGATCCTGCAGATTACCATTCAGTGACGCTGCATGCGGGGTATTTGTTGCGCAGGAACCTGCGGCTGGGACTGGAATATACACAGGTCATCACAGATCCCTCGAACACCTACGGCAGGTTGTCATTTGGCTTTGTAGCCGGGATCTAGACCGGGGTGTTATCTGAATGATTCGGATACTTTAACAGTAACCCTGAAGGCATATTCAGGAATTCAGAAATCATCCCAGCAACTTACTGAGGGGTCGCATGCCTCCCATGATGCAACCATGGTATTGCTGCAGCTGAACGGTTCAATTATACAGGGAAATTGACACATTGTGAGCGTGTGGATGCATCGCATACATTTTCACCAGGAATTGTAATTAGGTAGGCAAATATGATGTATGTCATGCAAACGCATAGTGATACGCCCAGGTGTTTGTGCCGCAATCTGAAAAGTATTACAGGTCACTTGTGGATCAGCGTTGGTACCTTGCTTTGCGGGCACTCACTTTTTCAGCATAGAAGGGCTGCAACAGGTCTGTGGGATTTTCGCAGAAGTAAATTCGTAGTCCGTTTTCACGGAAATACCGGTTATTGATCCGCCCCACCTCCCGGACATTATGGTACAATTTATCCACATCCCCAATATCGTGGTTTACATAAATCATTGGAACTTTCGATATTGTATCGGGAGCCCATAGAATGAAATTGTCGCTGAAGCAGATTGCCCCGGTCAGACCATGCTTTTTGCCATAAAAATTAATAGCCCCGGCATGTCCGTAGTTATCGCCATACACCAGGCATTGCTCCCGGGTCTCAGGGTCCAGTGAAAGATAAAAGTCCGTCACTTTCTCACCCAGTTCGTCCCACCCCGTCATATCGGCAAAATCCTGCGGAATGGCATAGACATTGCCATCTTCCCACCGGTTCAAGACCGGGGCAACCGGCTTCGTCCACTTTTCCAGCTTTTCGTAAGATAACACCGGGAGGCTACCGGGGATCATCAGTGCGAAGAAGGCGACGATCATGCTTAAGGTGAAGATGATTCCCGGCCGGTTGAAGTATTTTTCGATGGCCACCCCACCCATTGCGAAGAGCATGCTGTATAATCCCAGCGTATAATATCCTTTGCCATTGAACGAAATGATGATCAGTAGGGTGAAAAGGTATATGAAAGCGAGTACGCGGTATTTCTTCCATTCATTTTTCAGCAGGAAAAGGGCAAGTCCCGTGATCCAGACGATGATACCGGGAAAATTTTGTACCAGTTGGTCGATAATGAATCCGATAATGCTGACATTCACAAACTGTGAACTTTGCAGTTCTTTCATATGGTAGCTGACCGGCCAGTTGTGAAAGTATTGCCAGAGAATATTTGGCAGGATGATGGCCAGTCCGATCATGCCTGCGAACAGAAATTTTTTTGAGAACAGTAGTTTCCGGTGGGGTGTCAGGAGCAGGCTAATCAGCGTTGCAAGGATGACAAAAGTGATGGAATATTTATTCTGAAATGCAATTCCCCAGGTAAGCATCAGGGGGAACCATCCTTTCGGATCACCGGAGTTGATCATTTTCACCAGGAAGAATACGGATAGCAGCCAGAAAAACTGGTTGAAAGCCACGGGCTGGAAGAGCAGGTTGGTTCGCATGAATGCAGGTGAAAGCAGAAACGCAAGGCAGGCAATGAGGATCGCCATGTTGCCTCCTTTCAATTCTCTCACCAGCTTACCGAGGATGATAACGGAAAGACTACCAACCAGGGCCGGGAATATGCGCAGTGCAAAAACAGTATTTCCGAACAGGGTTGTGCTCAGGTTGGAAATCAGTCCGATGAACGGCGGCACAGAAACAAATCCCCAGTCAAGGTGTTCTCCAAGGGAATAGTACAGGTATGCATCGCGCTGCAGTCCGTAGTTATGCATGGTGAGCAGGTGCACCAGTAGCTTCACTGCTGCAGTGGAATAGATGATCCATCCGGGTTTGACATTCCTGAACATTGAATAAAGGTATGGAAAATATCATATTGATGGTGTGCTGTCGTAATAGGATCAGATAGATTTTTGCGCATCAAACTATTGTTTACCAATCTGAATTTCATTAATATTGCAATCCGAAAATCCCGGTTTAACCAGGCCGGGGAAACGACCAGCCTTCATTTTGCGATTCAGGCTGGA
>CAZPTO010000202.1:0-6577 GCA_964589155.1 uncultured Bacteroidaceae bacterium
GACAGTGTGAAGCTGTATGTATTCAGGGTGGATCCCGAACAACAAGATGTTTACGATCTATATGTTGAAGATATTGAAAGATGGAAAAGTGAAGCACGTTTCCTGAGAGCGCTCTTCTATTTTGAACTTGTTAAGCGCTATGGAGGAGTACCTATCATTACTGAAGCGGGATCCCTCGATCAGGATTTCAGTCTTGTAAAGCGCAATACCCTGGAAGAATGCATAAAATTCATTACCGATGAATGTGATGCGTGTGCTGGTTTACTGCCGGAAAGAGCGGCATCATTTGAAGATATGGGAAGGGCAACAAAAGGTGCAGCCCTTGCGCTGAAAAGCAGGACGCTATTATACGCAGCCAGTGATCTGTTTAACTCCAGTTCATGGGCTTCCGACTATGCTAATCCGGAATTAATAGTATTGAGTGGTGACAGGCAGGCAAAATGGCAGGATGCGGCCAATGCCGCCAAAGCGGTGATTGACCTTGTAAGGGCAGGTTACTCTCTTGCTAACAACTATGAAGATCTTTTCGGGCCGGCCGGATTTAATCAGTCTGAAGTAATTTTTACTGACCGTGATGGTAACAGCAATAATTTTGAAATTGCAAACTTCCCCATTGGTTATGAATTGGGGAGCAGTGGAACAACTCCTTCACAGAATCTTGTGGACGCTTATGAGGACAGAACAGGCCTCCCCATTACAGATCCGGGATCAATTTATAATCCGGCAGATCCTTATTCGAATCGTGATCCCCGCTTAAAAGCAACGATTGTTACCAACACTTCCATGTTCTATAATCGTCCGGTCGAGCCTTTCACCGGAGGACTCGACGGGCCTCCAATTGCGCAGGCAAGCAGAACCGGATATTATCTGAATAAATATGTCAACCAGGGACTGGATCTCGAAGCAGGTCAGACAAGTGTGCACAGCTGGATCATTTTTCGACTGGCTGAAATATATCTGAATTATGCTGAGGCATTAAATGAATATGATCCCGGGAACTCTGATATCGCATCTTATGTCAACAGGGTGCGCAGTAGGGCCGGAATGCCGGGTCTGTCCGCCGGGTTAAGCCAGGATGAGATGCGGGAAAGGATTCGTCATGAACGCAGAATAGAACTTGCATTTGAAGACCACAGGCTATGGGACCTGCGCAGGTGGATGGAGGCAGAGGAAGTGTTGTCTGCTCCGATTGAAGGAGTACAAATCACGCTAAACCCGGCAGACACTACCTATACTTACCAGAAAGTGGTTGTGGAAAACCGTGTGTTCCAGCCAAAAATGTATTTGTATCCCATTCCACAGAGTGAAATCGCCATCGCAACAGGATTGATACAAAATCCAATCTGGTAATTATTTAAACGAGCTTTATACATCAACATTTATAAAGAAACAGAATGAAAAACATAACACACAGAGAAGCTTTACAAAAATTGTTGTTCATGCTTTTTGCTATTGCGCTGACGGTTAGCTCGTGTGACTTCACTACCCCCATCAGGGATGCTGAGTATCCGGACCAGCTTATTTATCTTCCTGCTGCAGTACAGGGGCCGTTCGCAATTGATGATGTTGCAAAACGAATTGGCGATGCTCCCGTAGAAGGAAGCACATTCAGATATGTAGTAGACAATGATAGTCGCGAATTTATTGTCCCCCTTGGTGTATACAGGTCAGGTATCAATAATGCCGGGGCATTCAGTGTTGACATTGAACCAAACAGCGATACAATTACCGACTTGATCGCAGCGGGTGATACCGTGATCACAATTCTTCCGGAAAGTGAATTCAACCTTGACAATGCTGTGGATATGCCAAACGGTGAAGAACTGGCTAAGTTTGACCTGGTTGTAGACCTCGACTTCCTGCTGGATAATCATCCAACCGGAGTCTATGCTATTGGTGTAAGCATTTCCAGTCCCGACAGGGAAACCAGTCCTGGTCTGGGTACAGCAGTGATCATAATTTATACGAGCATGCTTAAGCCAACAGCAGGCTTTTCATACAGTCCGGATGACGAAAACCCAACTTCCATTAATTTCCTTAACGCTTCGACCATGGCGGTGAACTATTCCTGGGATTTCGGGGATGGATCGGCAGGGTCGGATGAAGAGAACCCAACCCATACCTATAGCTCGCCCGGGACATACAGCGTAGTACTTAACGCAATCGGGGTAACGGGTGAAGATGACAAATCAACATTTGCTATGGATGTGACAGTCCCTTAATTAATGATCTGTACCAGTACAGTCATAAAATTCTAATAAACAAATACAAAAGAACGTAAATGATGTCTAATTAAATTTTTAACACAATGAAAAAGAATTACTTTGTAACAGCTTTGCTGTTTTTTGCTTTGGCATTTAATGCTACTGCTCAGTTCGTAGAACTAGACGGAAAAGAGCCTGTATTCTGGCTCAAATTTGAAGAGCTCTATGGAACGAAACTTAAGGCCGACGGTTCGGAAGCTACCAGTTCTTTCGTGAAAAACGACGACACTGTCGTAGAAGGTGACACAATCTCAGGACATGCCTGGGGAGGTGGAAGCTTTGAAAACTTCACATTCCTGGATCAGGTTGTAAGTTCCGACAGTATCGAAGAAGCATTTCTACCAACTTTCTTCTGGAACAGCTATGTATCAATTCCAGATCGTCCACAAGGTATTGCCGCATATTCAAATAACAATGGCGGTTATTTCGGACCACGCTATGACGATGCCAGAACTGTTTCTTTCTTTGTTTATTACACAGATTCAGCACGCGTTGATACTGCAGGTACAGCTGCCTGGGGTGGACAACATATGTTCTTTGATGGTGGAAAGTGGGACCTCGAAGGAGGCGGCGGAATGGTTCGCTGGCTGCTGGAACCCACAACAATGAAAATGACATTCGACTGGGGACTTTCACAGGATTTCTCAGCTGAAGGCTTGTTTGCGAATGAGGAATGGGTGCACCTTGCATTAACTATTCCTGACGGTGCTGCCAGATCAGACATAAAATTATATGTCAATGGAATACATCAGGAATTTGTTGCAGAAGAATCATGGAATGCAGATGGCGTGACTATGACGAATCTGAATACAACGCCAACTGCAGGCTGGGATGGTTACCGCATTGGAAGACTGGCTAATGTATGGATGGCTGATTATCGTGTCTATGGCGATGAATTAACCCAGGACGAAGTCCGTGCGCTAATGGGCAGGTTTCCACTGTCAGCTCCTGATATTGAGCAGCAGAATATGTTCGATATCTATCCTGTGCCAAACAATGGCATATTTAACGTGAAGATTGCCAACTCCGCCAGGAATATTGTCATCAGGAGTATCCTGGGACAGGTAGTTTATGAACAAGAAGTTGACAATATGGGTAAAATTGATGCAAGTAACCTGTCATCCGGAGTGTATTTTGTTTCACTCACCGACGGAAACAGAGAACTGCAAACAAAAAAGATATTAATAAAGTAGACTTGTAATTCATAGGTAGTTTTTAGTTTTTAGCTGGTGGCTAATTGCCACCAGCTTTATCGACAACGCTCTAATATATTACACGTTGATCTTTATCGGACTAACCAATAATTAATTATTGATAATCACATCGATTATTCATACTTACAGTGAAATGATATTATAAGCAAATGAAAAAATCAATTGTCATATTCTCAGTTTTGTTCTTAATTTCCGGAGCCGGAATTGCACAACCCGGATTCGATGAACTTGCACAAACCCCTCCTATGGGATGGAATACCTGGAATACATTCCGGCTTGATATAAATGAAGACCTGGTGAAAGAATCCGTAGAGATTTTTATCAGCAAGGGACTAAAAGATGCCGGATATGAGTACGTTGTAATTGACGACGGATGGCAGATTGACCGGGATGAGGAGGGTAATATCCTTCACAATACTGAAAGGTTTCCCTCCGGAATTAAAAGCCTGGCAGACCATATTCATTCCAAAGGCCTGAAATTCGGTATCTATTCCGACGCAGGCTATAAAACCTGCGGCGGTTTTCCAGGAAGCCTTGGTTATGAATACCAGGATGCAAGAACGTATGCTTCCTGGGGAGTGGACTACCTGAAGTATGACTGGTGCTTCACCGGTACACAGAGTGCTCCTGATAGTTATGCACTCATGAAAGATGCGCTGGTTAAAGCCGGACGGCCGATTGTTTTTAGTATATGTGAATGGGGTACCTCGCAGCCATGGGAATGGGCTCCTGAAGTTGGCAACCTATGGCGAACAACTTTTGACATTCGGCCATGCTGGGACTGTGGAGAAATGACTGTCTCCCGTGGAATGGAAGTCGAAAATTTCATTGGTTTCACAAAAATACTGGATCTCCAGGTGGGGCTGGAAAGCTATGCCGGACCGGGCCACTGGAATGATCCTGACATGCTCGAGGTGGGTAACGGAAATCTCACTTACGATGAAAATGTCGCACATTTCAGCCTCTGGTGCATCCTCGCAGCACCGCTGATGCTGGGCAACGATATACGGAACATGTCCGATGAAGTAATGGAAATCATCACAAACAAAGAGGTCATTGCCGTTAACCAGGATCCACTGGGAAGGCAGGGCAAGAAAGTCCGCGATGACGGGGATTTTGAGGTGTGGAGTAAGGAGCTGCAGGATGGGAGCAGGGCTGTTGTGATGTTTAACCGTTCGGAAGGTGAAAAAGATATCGGGTTCAGCTGGAGTGAGATAGGACTACCACAGAAACTCAAGTTTCAAGTCAGGGATCTTTGGAAGAAAGAGGATCTGGGTAAATTCGATGGTTACTACTCAGCAACTGTTCCTTCGCACGGCGTAATCATGGTAAAGGTGTTTTAGCCGACGAACAAAATTTTCAAACTTTTCCTGGTAAAAACAGGTGTAGGCAGACGCGTTCAGAACAATCGATATAAACCGGTGCGTGTTGAATGCTGAAATGAATTAACTCATTGTATAAAGTAAGAATAATGAAGCATTTAACATATCTCCGATTATTGGTTTTTCTACCACTGGTGATAACCTGCATTCAAGGTTGCAGTAATCAATCCGACAATTCTTCAGCGCTGATCACCTATTCTGCCCCTGAAGAAGAAATACTTTCAGGCGATTATTCCATCCACGTTAATGGAAAACCTGTGGATGTTTATCTGGCCAAAATCGCTGATCTGGAAGAACCATTACCATGGACCCTGCAGCCGGAGGATGTCGGTGGACCATACTCCTTCTCCTACTTTGATTTCTCAGGAGAAGTAACGGTATCGGTAACCTCCCACAAAAAACCACTCGACCAGTTGGTTATCCGACCGCTTTCTGCCGGTATCCAGCCTGAAGTCCATGGTAATACCATCACCTTCCGGATCGATAAACCCAGTAAGCTTTCCATAGAACCAACAGGAAGAATCGAACCGCTCATCCTCTTTGCAAACGCTACGGAAACGAATGCTCCTGACAAAGACGATGAAAATGTAATCTATTATGGCCCGGGAATCCATAAACCTGAAAGAATTTCCCTCACATCTGACCAAACGCTCTATATTGCCGGCGGAGCCATTGTGAAAACAGGAATCCTGGTGAAAGGAGAAAATATAAAAATTAAGGGAAGAGGAATTCTGTGCGGAAACGACTGGTCCTGGCGGAACGGTCCCGGATCAATGATAAGGATGGAAGAAGCCAGGAATGTAAGCGTGGAAGGCGTCATCTTAAGGGGATCCTGGGGATGGACTATCCCTATCTATAACAGTGATTCCGTCTCCATTACCGATGTAAAACTGGTATGCAGTAAAAACCCTAATGATGACGGGATTAATCCCTGTAACTCACAGCGAATCTATATCCGTGATTGCTTCATCCGTACCGACGATGACTGTATCGCCATGAAGGGTATACGGTTTGGTTCGAAAAACGACAATGTTGAAGATATTGTCGTGGAAAACTGTTTGCTTTGGGCCGACAGGGCGCGGGTTTTCCTCTTAGGACACGAAAGCAGAGCGCCTTACATGCGAAATATCGTTCTGCGCGATCTCGATATCCTCCATTTCAACATGACACCTTTCCTTATTGAGCCGGGAGAAGAAATGTCCATTGAAAATGTAACCGTGGAAAACGTAACAGCCTATGCCGATTATCCCGCTCAGGGCGGTGCACAGGATTTCGATCTGATCCGACTGAAGCCTGTCATCAACCAGTATATGAAAACCAAAGTTCCCGGGCACATCCGAAACATGGAGTTTAAAAACATATCCATTACCGGAGAACCCAGTGAAGACAGGAATTTAATATGGTTGGGGGGTGCCGACCCGGATCATTTGGTATCTGATATTACTTTCGAAAACATTACCTGGTTTGGAGAGGTTATCGACGAAAATTCCCCTGCAGTAAATATCGAATCCCATACCGCCGATATTCGTTTTATTAGTTCAGAGAAAGGGAACTAAAAATACTTACCACTCCTTCTATTATCTTTCCCTGGTAGAATTATTATTAAAATAATATCTCATGATCACAGTTTTTTCAAATCCATTTAAAATATTACTCTTCACTTTT
Source organism: uncultured Bacteroidaceae bacterium (assembly GCA_964589155.1). Taxonomy (GTDB): domain Bacteria; phylum Bacteroidota; class Bacteroidia; order Bacteroidales; genus M55B112. Next base: position 6,526 of record CAZPTO010000202.1, read on the forward strand.
TCCCTCCTGTTATTTCTTTTTCCGGGGGATATGTTAGCTCAATACAGCAAGG
>CAZPTO010000203.1:0-6568 GCA_964589155.1 uncultured Bacteroidaceae bacterium
ACAGATCTTCCGCACAGAGTGGGAGGCGATCATGGATTTCCTGGATCCCCATCCGAGTATCGTCGTCTGGGTCCCCTTCAATGAACGCTGGGGACAGTTCAAAACCAAAGAGATCACGGATTGGACCAAAAAATATGATCCCACCCGGCTGGTCAACCCTGCCAGCGGAGGGAACCACTACCCGTTGGGGGATATCCTTGACCTGCATAATTATCCGAACCCGGACCTTTACCTGTATGATGGTCAGCGGGCTACCGTCCTGGGAGAATACGGGGGGATCGGACTGGCGGTGGAGGGTCATCTCTGGGCCACTGACCGGAACTGGGGATATGTACAGTTCAAGACCAGCGAGGCGGTGACCGATGAATACGTGAAATTTGCCAGGCAGCTGAAGCAACTTGTGAAAGCCGGATTCTCTGCGGCCATTTACACACAGACCACCGATGTGGAGGGAGAGGTAAACGGACTGATGACATACGACAGAAAAGTCATTAAGCTGGATGAAAAACGCGTTAGAGAAGTCAACATGGAGGTGATCGACCTGGTTGAATAGTCAGGGCCTCTGCAAAATAAAGGATTCCGTTCGCATGCAGGGATGCTGGCACATGTAACTTCCGGAATCATTCAATATTTTCTGATTTAGATTCAGTATCTTTACTAATTGCCTGTCTTAACTTTGTGAACATATCAATTAGTGCCCGGAAAAGACAGGTAAACCTTTTATCATTATTTTTTGTTACTTGGTAAACAAAATAAAACAATGAGGAAAGATAAAAGGCATATTCTGGTCCCGGTAGATTTCCGGGAGCCTTCCAAAAGGGCTGCAGCCTACGCTGTTCGGCTTGCAAAACGGCTAAATGCAGAAGTTTTTCTTCTGAATATCATTGAAACGCCGGGAATGTTTTCAAAGTACTTTGAATCCGGAAATTTGCTTGTGAAGCTTACGGATAAAGCAAAGGATGAACTGCAGGAGTTGGTCAGGGAACTTGCCACGATCGATCCCAAAGTGAAGGTGGTCAGTGGTGTGGAGCGGGGGAAGCGGTATGAACGCATTTTGAAGATGGCACGTGAGATTGATGCGCGCATGATCATTCTTGGCGAAAATCACGAAGGAGATGAAGCAGAGAAAAACCTTGGGTCCACAGTCTACCACGTTACGCTCAAGTCACCTGTCCCTGTACTCACACTGAAAGGTAATCCGGGGGAGTTTCCTGAGTCGATCGTAGTTCCGCTGGACCTGGCGCATGAGGCAAGAAAGCAGTTGTACAGTGCCATGGTGTACGGTCTGAATTACAATGCCAAAATCCACCTGGTTTCCTCTTTGGTACCCGGGGTGGCTTTGAAGCAGAGCCTCATCTATAGAAAACTGAGGAATGCAAAGCGCACGTTGGAGCAAAATGGCGTGGAGACAGAGATCCAGGTATTTGAAAAGAAAGGCATCCCTGCCTATAAGCAGGTGTTGAATTATGCAGAGGAGATAGATGCCGGGATGATCCTGCTGATGACCCACCAGGAGGGGTACAACTATGACAATTACATTGGTGCTTTCGCCCACCACCTGATCAATGGTTCAACATCCCCGGTACTTACCCTCACCGCATCTGCCACTGATTTTAATTTCAGGGAGCTGATTACAACAATGGTTGATCCCGTCGGCATATTTTCTAAAAAATAAAGACAAGGTTTAAGATTCAGATCTACCCCATGTTGCTGCTGATCCTCATATATCTTTTATTCCCTTTGGTCCTGATCAGGCTCCCCAGGTTCTTAGCTGAATCCAGATCCCTGATCTTTGCGGCCATTCAGCTCGGAGCCTTCATATATCTTTTTTTTCAGCTGAATACTTTGCTTACCGACGGTTTGGTGCAGTCTGACTTCCCCTGGATCCCGGAGCTTGGAATCAATATCGCATTTCGGCTCGACACATTAAGCCTGATTTTTGGATTGCTGATCACAGGCATAGGATTCCTTATATTTTTGTTTGCGCATACTTACATGAAGCACTATGACGGGCGGGGAAGATTTTCGATCTTTCTCTTTCTGTTCAGTGGTGCGATGCTGGGGCTGGTCCTGTCGGAGAACCTGGTGTTGATGTTTGTTTTCTGGGAACTGACCACGGTGCTTTCTTTTCTGCTGATCAGTTTTTTTAATGAAAAGGGAGAAGCGAGGAGAGCAGCTTTTCAGTCGTTGTTCCTGACCGGTTTTGGAGGGCTGAGCCTGCTTGCCGGGATCGTATTGCTGGGAACGGTAGTGGACAGTTATGCTGTCTCTGACTGGATTGCGCAGGCTGAAGAGATCCGGGAAAGTACAATGTACCTCCCGGGGCTGATCCTCATCCTGCTGGGTGCATTTACCAAGTCAGCCCAGTTCCCGTTCCATTTCTGGTTACCCGGTGCGATGCAGGCTCCGGGTCCGGTGAGTGCCTACCTGCATTCAGCCACCATGGTGAAAGCGGGCTTCTACCTCCTGGCCAGGTTGAACCCGGTACTGGGAGGCACTTCGGAATGGGTGTACATCGTATCGCTTGTCGGGGTACTGACGATGCTCACCGGATCCTACCTTGCCATTACTCAAAGGGATATCAAGGGCATCCTGGCGTTTACCACCATCAATGCCCTGGGGGTCCTGGTACTGCTCATGGGGATTGATACCGGGTTGTCGATCAAGGCTGCCCTGTTGTTTCTTTTTGTGCATGCCTTTTACAAGGCCGCACTATTCATGGTTGCGGGAACGATAGAGAAAAAGTCCGGTACGCGCGATATCGCACTGCTTGGCGGATTGAGAAAGCAGATGCCATTGACCTTTATTTTCACCCTGCTTCTGGTCCTGTCCATGGCAGGGCTGCCCCCGATGCTCGGTTTCATCGGAAAGGAGCTGATCTATGAGGCCAAGGTGCAACTTCCCGGCATCTCTTCCGTAGTGCTGGTGCTCGGAGTGATTTCCAATATTTTCATGGTAACAGTCTCCCTGCTTTTTGTTTACCGGATCTTTTTGGGTCCGGAAATCAAAAGCCCAAAGCCAGCAGATGAAAAGGGAGTTTTTTTACTTATAGGTCCTGCAATACTGGCGCTGCTCAGTCTTTTCCTTGGGCTTTTCCCGCGTGTCCTTGGCAGTACCCTGATTGAGTCTGCACTTTCCGTGGTTAACATAGAGGATATGCAGGTGAAGCTTAAAATCTGGCATGGATTCAACCAGGTATTTTTCCTGAGTCTGTTTACAATAATAGCAGGATTTTCCATATTTGCATTTGCTGTGCGGCGTCCCCTCTTTATAGAGCGATGGGCCAGGTTCAACGATCGCATATTTTATCTCCGTCCGGCCGATTTGTTCGAGCAGATGATCGAGAACTTTGTCCGGTTTTCTGACCGGAGCACGGGTAAGCTTCAGCACGGTTATCACAGGCTTTATATCCTGACCATTTTTGTTTTTTCTGCCGCTAATCTCTGGTTCCAGGTGATCTACACCTGGGGATGGAGACCCGAAACAAGCTTGTCTTTACAGCCGTTTTACATCTCCGGACTGGTAGCGGTTATTATTGCTGCAACGATTTTCAGCACCTTGTCCAGATCAAGAATTGCCACCATCGTTGCCCTTGGAGTGATCGGGTATGGTATTTCACTCATCTACCTTTATTTCAGCGCAGTTGACCTGGCCATCACACAGATACTGGTGGAAACCCTGATCGTGGTGATGTTTGTGCTTGTACTGCAGCGGCTCCCGAAGTTTGCCAGGCTTTCATCAAAGAGAACGAAGCTGCGGGACCTGCTGGTGGCGCTTTCTTTTGGGAGTGTCATGACCATTGTTGCCATCAAGGCGATACACCTTGAATTGAACCATCCCATCAGTGACTATTTCCTGGAAAAAAGTTACCTGGAGGCATTTGGTAAAAACGTTGTGAATGTGATCCTCGTGGATTTCAGGGCACTGGATACGATGGGAGAGGTAATTGTGCTGTCCATTGCAGCAATGGGTGTGGCCATGTTATTCACCTTTAAAAAGATAGAGCGATGAATTCAGTAATACTACAGATCGCACAGAAGTATGTGAGGTTCCTGCTGCTTCTTTTTGCAGTGATCGCTCTGCTTCGGGGGCACAACCATCCGGGAGGCGGATTTATCGCCGGATTGCTGGCCGGGTTATCAATTGTGATGAAAGGATTTGCTTATGATATTGAACAGGTGAAAAGCCAGATGAAGATAACTCCGCCCGCCTTTATTGGGATCGGTTTGGGCCTGATCGTATTGAGTACACTTCCATCTATGATCTCGGGGATGGCTTTCATGACCGGCCTCTGGACTACCATTCCTTTGCCCCTGACAGGGGAATTGAAACTGGGAACTCCCTTGCTGTTTGACACCGGGGTGTTCTTTGCTGTGATCGGGGTGACGCTGATGTTTTTGTTTTCATTAAAAAGAGCAGAATAATGGAAATCTTATTAGCTATATTGGTTGGGATACTCTACACAGCAGGGGTGTATATGTTATTGAGAAGAAGTACGTTGAAATTTATTATTGGGATCATTTTCCTCAGCAATGCAACCAACCTGCTGGTGTTCCTGTCCGCGGGAATAGTGCCCGGGAAACCGGCATTCCTGGAGACCTCCGGAGCTGGGACCAATGTAATGTCTGATCCACTTCCACAGGCCCTGGTGCTTACTGCAGTTGTGATTGGCCTTGGGATCGTGGTATACCTGCTGGCCGTGAAATACAGATTGTTCAACGAGACCGGTTCAGATGACCTGGACCAGCTCAAACCAACTGAAAAAGATTGAATATGCCTGTTGTTGTATTGCCCATATTGATCCCGCTCCTGTTCATGATCCTCCACCTGCTGATCAGGAAAGCCCGTTATTCAGGAATCCTTGGAATAGCGGGCAGTATCGCCATGCTGGTAAGTTCCGTTTTTATATTACTGGAGGTCTTCGGAAACGGGATCATTTCAACTGTGGCGGGTGGCTGGGATGCACCGTTCGGCATAACAGTGGTCATTGACCAGATGAGTGCACTTTTTCTCCTTGTGACTTCGATTATCGTGGTGGCCATCTCCATATTTGCGTTGAATTTTCCAGCAAAGGAGCGTTACCTGCCGAAATTCTATTTCTTCTTTTTCAGTCTGATCCTTGGGGTGAATGGTGCATTCATTACAGGAGATATTTTTAATCTTTATGTATGGTTCGAGGTGATGCTGCTGTCTTCCTTTGTGCTGATCACCCTGGGTTTTTCCAGGGAACAGCTGCGTGGAGGGATCAAGTATATGGCTATGAACCTCATCGGCTCTCTCTTTTTCCTGGCAGGGATCGGTCTGCTCTATGGAAAAGCAGGCACGCTGAACATGGCACACCTGGCCCAGATCCTGATGAACGACGATCAGTCCTTGCTGATCAACTCTTCATCCATGCTGTTTTTCCTGGCTTTTGGCATCAAGGCTGCAGTATTCCCACTGTTCTTTTGGTTACCGGCTTCCTACCATACGCCGGATATCACGGTTAGCGCATTGTTTGCCGGGATTCTGACCAAAGTGGGCGTCTATGCATTGTTCCGGTTTTTCACCATGTTCTTCGTGCAGGATCCGTTTTTCTGGCATACCTTATTATTTTTCATTGCGGGTCTGACCATGCTGATTGGCGGCATGGCTGCCTCCTCCAGGTACGAAACCAGGAAAATCCTCTCTTACCATATCATCAGTCAGATCGGATACATGCTGATGGGACTGGCGATTTTTACCCCCCTGGGCATTGCCGGCGGGATCTTTTTTACGCTCCACAATATGCTGGCAAAGACCAACACATTTATTGTGGCAGGACTGATTAACCGGATGCGTGGGAGCTATTCGCTTAAAGAAGTGGGAGGATTGTTCCGGGAAAGCCCTTTGCTGGCCGTGCTGTTCATTATTCCTGCTTTTGCCCTTGCCGGGATACCTCCTTTGTCAGGATTCTTTGCAAAATTCATTCTGATCAAAGCCGGCTTTGAAGATGGCAAATACCTGATCACGGCAATTGCTATACTTGTGGGTTTGCTGACCCTCTATTCAATGATCAAGATATGGAACGAGGCTTTCCTGAAAAAAATGCCGGAGGTCCGGGACGCCCCTGTCACTGCCCCGGTCAGGCTGAAATGGATCGATCTGCTGCCTTCGGTGATCCTGGGAAGTGCCAGCATCCTGATGGGAATCTTTGCTGCAACGGTGTTTGACCTTACACTTCAGGCAGCGGAATCCCTGCTTGAACCGATGAATTATATTGAAAGTGTAATAAATGGCAGCTAATATGAATGCGATAAAGAAAACATATCATATTTTATTGTTTCCAGGATATTACCTGGTAAAACTGTTGAAGGCCAACCTGTTTCTTGCCTGGGATATTCTTACCCCAACCATGATGATCAATCCGGGGTTTACCAGGATCAGGCTGGAGATCAGCTCTGATTTCGGATTGCTTTTGCTGAGTAACCTGGTTTCCATGACCCCCGGCACCCTGAGCCTGGACATCGACCGGGAACGAGAATTCCTTGATGTGCATTTACTTTATATGGATCAGCTTTTACAAAAATTAGATAACCAACAAATTTCT
>CAZPTO010000204.1:0-6566 GCA_964589155.1 uncultured Bacteroidaceae bacterium
TTTTTTACAAGCGGGAACGCGGCGCTGGAAGACCCACCAAAAAAGAAAGGCGGGATTTGGACCGGTTGAAGGGGAAATAACCTTCTAAAGAAAAGTAATAGTTACCTGATAAAGTATCCGCTGATCGATTCGTAGTTGTAGACTTTGTCGATCACTTCGGCGAAATGGTCCGAGACGGAGATCACTTTGATCTTTTCACTTTGCTTTTGCAGCGGAATGGTGTCGGTGACGATTACTTCGTCGATGGGTGATTCTTCGATCCGTTCATAGGCCGGACCGGAAAGCACGGGGTGTGATGCGACCACGCGCACACTCCTGGCACCTTCGCTTTTCATCATGCTGGCAGCGAAGCAGATGGTGCCTGCGGTATCCACCATGTCATCCACGATCACTACATTTTTGTCTTTGATCTCCCCGATCGCCTTGATCTCTTCCACCACGTTGGGCTTTTTGCGCAGCTTGTAGCAGATCACCATGCTGGCATTCAGGAACCTGGAATAGGCATTGGCCCGCTTCGTTCCGCCCATATCCGGGGCAGCGACAGCAAGGTTGGGAAGGTCCAGTGCTTTGATATACGGGACAAACAGCGAAGAGGCATAGAGGTGGTCCACCGGGACATCAAAAAAACCCTGCAGCTGGTCGGCATGCAGGTCCATGGTCATGATCCGGTCCACCCCGGCGGCAGTCAGCAGGTTGGCCACCAGCTTGGCGCCGATGGAAGCCCGTGGCCTGTCTTTCCTGTCCTGTCTTGCGAAACCGAAATAGGGAATCACCGCCACTACTTTGTAGGCCGATGCATGTTTGGCTGCATCAATCATCATCAGCAGCTCAATCAGGTTGTCCCCGGGAGGGAAGGTCGACTGGATAATAAATACGGTGTGTCCGCGGACACTTTCATCATATGCTGGCTGAAATTCGCCGTCGCTGAACTGGTAGATACTGGTGCGGCCAAGGTCCTGGCCAAAGCTCGTGGCAATCTTTTCCGCGAGATACATTGATGCCCTTCCGGAAAAGAATTTGATCGGTGGTTTAACACTCATTGTTCAACGCGCTAAATATGGGTTAGTCAATCGCACACAAAAGTAAGAATATTTATTATTCTGCACCCCTCAATATTCGACAAATATATTTTAACAGAATTCATTGATTCATAGCAGGAGGGTTGCGAACTGAGAAATTATGCCTGATGCGGGACAGTAAGCCATTCACAGATTGACTCCACGTCAGAAGATTGTTTTTTTATATGGTCAATCCATGTGTTGCAGTTGAACCATTTTAACATTCATTTGTTATCTAAATTGAGTAAAAATAATTAATTCAAACCTCACAGTTATGCCAGAGAATCACCCCACTGTTTTGATGCTGGAGGATGATCCGCAGCTTGGCAGCGTCATCAAAGAGTCACTTGAACTAAAGAAGTACAAGGTAGACTGGGTAAAGAAGTCTGAGCAGGCTTTATTGCTATATAAATCAGGAGGATTTGACATCTGCCTGGTGGATGTCGGATTGCCCGGAATGTCGGGTACCGATTTCGTGAAAGAGGTGCGCAAAACAGATTATACCACACCCATCCTGTTCATGTCAGGGAACAATGACGACAAGGACAAGATCCATGCATTCTGCGCCGGGGGTGATGATTTCATTGCCAAACCCTTTTCAACCACCGAGCTGGCATTGCGTATCTATGCCCTGATGCGCCGGTCAAACCCGAACAAGCTGGATCAGAGACATCCGGAACTGATCACCTTCGGTCATTTCACATTCGATTACCCCAACCGGCTCCTGTGTGCTCCTTCAGGAGAAATCAACCTTACCAAGAAGGAGGCCGAGGTGCTGCGCATGCTTGCCCAGAATATGAACCACGTGGTAAAACGCGAAAAGGTGCTGACCAATGTGTGGGGTGAAAATGATTATTTCATGGGACGCAGCATGGATGTCTACATCGCCAGGTTGCGTAAAAAACTGCAGGAGGACCAGTCGGTTGCCATCGTCAATGTACACCGCATGGGATTCAAGCTGGAGGTCAAGAACGGCGCCTCCGCATAATGCCTGTCCATCAATTACCAGCATTACTGCAAATCATATAGCTTCACCGGCATCCCCGCAACTGCTGAATGGAAATTTCTATAGTCTCTGCACGTACATTCCCGTAGCCTCTGCACATACATTCCCGTAGCCTCTGCATGGACATTCCCTTAGTCTCTGTATGCACATTCCTGTAAGTTCCGCGCCGACTTTTCCACTGTTTTTGCTAATTTTGCAGGGCAAAAACACAAATCCCAATGGAAAAGACACTCTATCCACTCAAATTCAAACCTGTATATAAAGATTATCTCTGGGGCGGACAACGCCTGAAAACCGAGCTCGGCAAACAAAACGGACCGGATGTCCTGGCTGAAAGCTGGGAAATCTCAGGTGTGGAGGACAACGTGAGTGTCGTCTCCGAAGGCTTTCTCAAGGGAAATCCGCTGGATGAGTTGATCGAAGTGTATATGGGTGACCTGGTAGGAGATGCGGTCTTCGACAAATTCGGAACTGAATTCCCGGTACTGATCAAATTTATTGATGCCAAAGAGAAACTGAGCGTGCAAGTGCACCCGGATGATACATATGCAGCTGAGCATCACGGTTCCAGGGGGAAAACCGAGATGTGGTATGTGATCGACGCCGAAGAGGGTGCGGAACTGATCTCCGGTTTCAAAAAGGATGTGGATGAAGAGGTTTTCAAGGACCACCTGGAAAACAAGCAACTGACAGAAATACTGAATTTTGAACCGGTGCAGACAGGGGATGTCTTTTTTCTTCCTGCAGGCCGTCTGCATGCCATCGGAAATGGCATCATGCTGGCTGAGATCCAGGAAACCTCAAATGTCACCTACAGGGTCTATGACTGGGGCCGCACCGATAAGGACGGGAAGGGCAGGGAGCTGCATCTCGATCATGCACTGCGGGTGATGGACTATAAAAAGCGCGATGACATCCGCACCAAATATGACCGGATCCCCAACAGCACGGTCAACCTGGCCGACTGTCCCCATTTCACGACAAGCCTGGTGGAGCTGGACAAACCGGTGGACAAGGATTTCAACCTGATCGACTCGTTCGTGATCTATATTTGCACCGGAGGAAAACTGGTGGTGAACTACAAGGGCGGAGCGGCCATGCACCTTCAAAAAGGTGAGTCGATGCTCGTACCTGCCGAACTCAAGGAGATCTCACTGCTCCCGGAAGAAAAATCCACACTCCTCGAAGTTTATATGAAGCTTTAAAGCAGTATTCCCCACTTTCATCATTCAAAATTCACCCTTCGAAATCCACCCTTCGAAATCCACCCTTCGAAATTCACCCTTCGAAATCCACCCTTCGAAATCCACCCTTCGAAATTCGAATTTCTGCGGTGCTGCATTCTACACATTATTATACCGGTTCATCGTCCGCTCCACGCCCAGCACCCCGAAAGCCAGGATCGCCTCGGTCGCTTTATCGATCCGCTCAGGCAATAACTTCTCCTCTTCCGGTTCCCACTTACCCAGTACATGATCTACCTGCTGACCGCGTCCGAAGGTGTCTCCGATCCCGAAACGCAGCCGCGGATATTTGCTGCTGCCCAGGACCTGGTTGATATGGGCGAACCCGTTATGACCGGCATCACCGCCTTTTGCGCGCAGACGGAGCTTGCCGAACGGAAGCGCAATATCATCTGCCACCACCAGCAGCCGGTCTTCGGGGAGTTTTAGTTTCTGCAGGTAATACCGCACAGCATTCCCGCTGAGGTTCACATACGTGGAAGGCTTCAGCAGGCAGTAGGTCCTGCCCCGGTGTTTCAGTTCAGCATAGAAACCATACCGCTGGTCCTTAAAAGAAATATTGGATGCCCCGGCAAGAGCATCCAATATATCAAAACCAATGTTATGTCGCGTATGCGTGTATGCTGACCCTATGTTACCGAGACCGGTTACAAGGTATTTCACAAGTACCTATTTTAGTTATAGTACTAATTTACAAATTGTTATAATCTTCGTTTTTTCTCAAGGTGCGTTATTCGTCCTCCTTCGTCGGCCTCATGAGCTCCACTTCGTTCCGGTTGTTGCCTCGCAGTATATTTATATTTATATGGTGCTCGGCGAACCCTCATCATGGTACCTGAACGCTACTTTAATATATACATGTCCTTTTGTCATTGCTCCGCTGAAATTACTACGCCCAATGATGAGGGTTTCATGAATAAAGAAGTTGTTTAATCTTCTGATCCCTCCTTGGATTCAGCTCCCTCTTCTCCTTCAGCTCCTTCTTCTCCTTCTTCTCCTTCTTCTCCTTCAACAGCTTCAGCAGCCTCTTCAGCAGCAACAGCATCGGGATCTTCAATAACCATACCGGCCAGTGCAACACGGGAGGAAACGATGGCGTATACCATGGAACGCTCCGGATCAAGAACTTCAAGATTGTCATACTGAAGGTCACCTACCTTGATCACATCACCAATATCCACATTTGTGATATCCACTTCAAGACGGTCCGGCAGGTGTGCGGGCAATCCCTTCACACGTAATGAACGTCTTTTCTGACGTGACTTACCACCTTCTTTGATACCAATGGGATCACCGGTGAGTTCGATCGGTATACTGAGCGTAACCGGCTTGTCATCATAAATCTCCATGAAGTCGATGTGCTGGATCTTATCTGTTACAGGATGGAATTGCAGGTCCTGCATGATGGCCTTGTGCTTGTCGCCTTCGATATCGATCTCAACGATATAGACATTCGGCGTGTACAACAGTTCCAGGAATTCATTCTGGTGAGCGTAGAAATGCAATACTTCCGTCCCGCCATACATTACGCAGGGGACATTGTCATTTTTACGAAGATCTTTGGTGGATGTTTTTCCTACCTCGGTGCGTTTTTTAACGCTGATTGAAATTGTTTTCATTTGTCGTGCTACTCAGAATTAATAATTATTTGCTTAATTCCCCATCACACATGGGTATTTTGCGGCTGCAAAGGTAAGGGATTTTTTTTAGGATACATATTTTTTCCTAACTTTCCTGCCTCAAAATCCATCCACATGTTTGTAATTGGTATCGCCGGGGGAACCGGTTCCGGGAAGACGACCGTTGTGAAAAAGATCCGAAGGAAGCTTAATAAGCACCAGGTCTCTTTCCTGGCGCAGGATTCCTATTATAAAGACAACAGTCACCTGCCGGTGAAGGAGCGGCAGGAGATCAATTTTGACCATCCCGACTCCATCGAATTTGACCTGCTTACCGAGCATGTGCGCATGCTGAAGAATGGCAGCGCTGTGAATCAGCCCACCTATTCCTATCTCACCTGCACCCGCCAGGAGGAAGTGATCCCAACGACCCCCCGACCGGTAATCATCGTGGAAGGGATCCTGATCTATACCTACAAACCGCTGGTGGACCTGATCGACATCAAGGTGTTCGTGGATGCGGATGCCGACGACCGGCTGAGCAGGGTGATCCAGCGTGACATGAATGAGCGTGGCCGCACCGCCGAGATCGTGCTGGAGCGGTATGAGAAGACTGTGAAACCGATGCACCTGCAATTCATCGAGCCCTCAAAGCGCTATGCCGACATCATCGTACCCCAGGGCGGCATGAACGAGGTCGCCATTGATATTCTCCTGAACACCATTGAAAAAAAGTTGTCCTGATATTGTGCAGCCCCACGGTACTCCATCACCACGTCAATTGATATCCTGCTGAATAGCATTGAAAAAAAGCTGTCCTGATATCGCAGAGCTCCATGCTACTCCATCACCACGTCGATGATCCTGAAAAAGATCTCCGTATTGTGCAGGATCCCCCTGAACTTCTCTGCCCCGGGTCCATATGCCAGCAGCGGTACCAGCGATGCAGAGTGCGTTTTGGTGGCAAACGAGGGGGTGATCGTGGCATAATCCTCCCCGTACCGTCTCTCCCCTGAAGCCCCGAGCGCAAATCCGCCGGTCTCGTGATCCGAGGTGACGATCACCAGGGTATTTCCATCCTTTTTGGCAAAATCAAAAGCTACCCTGACTGTCTCTTCGAAATCGAGCATCTCGGCCACCAGGTAATCTGTGTTATTGGTGTGACCCGCTCCGTCGATCTGTGCACCCTCGATCATCAGGAGGAACCCGTCGTCGTATTCCGAGAGGTAATCCAATGCGATCCCGGTGGCTTTCGGAAGAAAATCCTTCCGTCCGCCGGTCATAGGCGGCATATTGTCCATGGCAAGCAGGAACCCGTACCGGGTGTCCGGTTCCGGCCTCCGTATCTTCTTCAGCTTATCCATGTTCACCTCGATGTTGTTATCTGCAAAAGCATCTTTCCCGTCGGTCCTGATGAAGTATTTGATCCCGCCCCCGGCAAAATAATCAATTCCGGAGGAGAGCAGGTCATCGGCAATATCATAATGCATGGTGCGGTGCGACACATGGGCGTAAAATCCTGCCGGCGTGGCCCCTGTGATGGAGGCGGTGGTGATCACCCCCGACCTGTACCCACGCTCGGAAAGGATTTCGTTGAGGTTGCGCCTGATCAAAGTATCAGTATCCACTCCAGCGGCAT
>CAZPTO010000205.1:0-6539 GCA_964589155.1 uncultured Bacteroidaceae bacterium
TTCCTGGCCTGTTGCTGTTTCCTGGCTTGTGGCTGTTTCCTGGTGGAGGCAGAGGTATCCCTCTTCGAATTCCGTATTCAGACTGCTGAAGCTCACGGGCCATTGCCCGGGAATGAGTGCTCCGCCGGGGGAATAATAACAGTAGTAGATATCCTGGTTGCCAGCGCGGTCGGAGCTGAAAAAGAATCGGGAAGTATCGTGCAAAGTTTCCCATTCAGGATCATAATCCGGGGTATGACTCCCCAGGATATCAAACGTCAGATAAGGCCCCCATTCATTGTGGGTGCTGTTCACACTGTCGACCATGGGATATTCCCATGAATCAGGCCAGATGTCGAAGGATATATTCACCTGGTCATAATTGATATAACACTGGTAACTGACCAGGTCAAAATCGGCCCTGTTGCTGTACCTGTTGGAGGAAAACACCAGGCTGAAAGCATCCCCGGCAAAATAGAGCGGCCCCGCTGAATTGTAATCGTCGTAGGATGAATTGACTTCTGCAAAATTCGTTACTTCCCGCGGCACGATCGCAATATCCAGGTTCAGCCTGGACTCATCACAGGATTGCGTACCCAGGAGGGCCAGGGAAAAAAGGAATATGTGTTTTAATGTCTGCATGCTAAAAATATCGTGTGAACCCTATGTTGATCTGCTGTGTTCGTACTGGCACATAGAAGCGGTGGTCACGGTAACTTTCTGTGTCACTGAAGTCGGGTTTGCTGGCGAACAATTGATAAGAGAGGTAGATCCCGGCAGATTCATCAAGGGCATGTTCCAGCCTGATCCCGGCAGAACCACTCAACTGGAAGTCCAGGTCGCTGTTGACGGTGTTTACAATTCCCCAATACGTGTTGATTGCCGAAAGGTAAGGGTGCCGGAAAAGGGTGTATCCCACACCCGCCTGAAGGATGATCCGGGTATCCAGGATGGCGATGGTCCGGATAAGGAATCCAACTTCAGCCCTCAGATAGTGATATCCTTCCGTGGAAACGCTCATCGTTCCCACATCCTCAAAAATTCTATCATATTCAGCCTGGTAGCGTTTTTCGTTAAAAGGGAGGAAGGCATACCCGGCATCTGCGTACACTCCGAGGATTTTCCTGCGACCATAATGGATCACTCCCCCGTCCAGGTTGATTCCTGTCAGGGCAAAACCTGCCCGGTAGGTAAAGGTGCTGGCGGCAAACTCATCATAGGGTGCAGCGGCTCCGGCACTGAAATGAAAAGCATTTCTTTGGGTGGAATCTTGTGCGGATAAGCTTTTTGGGCAGGCAGATACCAATACAGCTGTAAGCAGAATAACAATTGTTCTGGATATATTCATCTTGCCAGGGTTTTTGTGCAGGCTGAATCATCCCTTTAGCACAAAACATCTTCAGGGAAGTCCTGCCTGAATAATGATGCAGAAAAGTGGTCCAGGGTTGCTTTAGCGCCCCATCCGATTCAACGCTGAACAAGTCCCTATAAAAATAGTCATTCCTTTTTGGGATTCATAGCAGGGACCTGATTTCTTTCAACGGAACCGCATTTTTATGCATGTTTCTCCAGGGATCTTTTTTGCGGGCCATCCGGCGGAAGATATTATGCATCGTATATTTTTGGGGATCCAGGGAATGGTTTTTAGCTTCATCCCAGCTGAGCGGGACGGCAACAGGTGCATCTTTTATGGCGCGCAGTGAATAGGGCATCACAGCTGTCTGTCCGTACGAATTGCGCAGGTAATCAATGAAAACACGTCCTTTTCTTTTGTCTTTCGATGTTTCCGTGGTGAAGTGTTCCGGCTCAGATGCAGCTACTTTCTCCGCAACCTTCCTTGCGAATTTCCTTACCTCGTCGAATGCTTCAGTTGGCTTGATGGGAATGACAACATGCATTCCTTTTGACCCCGTGACCATCGGGTAAGCATGAATGCCGGCTTCATCGAATAAGGAATGGATGGCAAATGCTGCTTTCCGGACCATTTCAAAGTCTCCCTTCGGTGGGTCCAGGTCAAAAATCATGCGGTCCGGCTTATTAAGGTTCTCTTTTTTACTGAGCCAGAGGTGCAGGGTAATGCATCCCTGGTTGGCCAGGTAGGCAATGGTCGCTTCGCTGTTACAATTCACATAGGGATCGACGGTCCCGTTTTCTTTTAACTTCACCCCGATGGTTTCGATCCAGCCAGGAAAGTAATCCGGTGTTTTTTTCTGGTAAAATCCCTCTTCTGTAATCCCATCGGGAAAGCGCTGCAGTACCATGGGGCGTCCGCTGGCGTGGCGGGAGGCATGGGGCCAGATGCGGCGATAGTAATCTACAATGTCTGCCTTTGTGATTCCATCCCCAGGAAAAATTTCCTTGCCGGGTTTCGAAAGAACGACCTTCCGGCCCTGGATATCAAGTGTTTTTTCTTTGTTACTCATGAGGATTTCATCTTTTTTTTCATCTGTTCTATGGTGTTGCCTGACAATACCGATTCCGGTTCGGTTTTCAGTGGTTTGCGGCGCGCATCCGCCTCTTCATCGTCCATTTTTTTCAGCAGCCACCGCTTGCCGTCTTTTCCGGTCTTGATCAGCACATATCCCCCGGTCAGTTTCTTTCCTTTCAACCAGATCTCGATCTTCCCATCTTCAAAACTCTCTTCAATGGATTTGCCTTCTTTTTCCTTTCTCAGGTTTTCATAGGTTCCGGCATCCCACACGATAATGGTTCCGCCGCCGTATTCATCCTCGGGAATGGTGCCTTCGAAACCAGCATAGTCCAATGGATGGT
Source organism: uncultured Bacteroidaceae bacterium (assembly GCA_964589155.1). Taxonomy (GTDB): domain Bacteria; phylum Bacteroidota; class Bacteroidia; order Bacteroidales; genus M55B112. Next base: position 2,752 of record CAZPTO010000205.1, read on the forward strand.
CCTCTGTGAGCATGGCAAGTCGTTTTTCCTTATGGTCCGTGGAAGGGCCTTTAGGTACCGCCCATGATTTCAGGATCCCGTCCATCTCGATCCTGAAGTCATAATGCATATTGCTGGCATCATGTTGCTGTATCACGAACCGGTTGTTCATCTTTTTCCGTGCCTTTCCATCAGGTTCAGCTGTTTTGTCGAAATCCCTTTTCTTTTTGTATTCGTTCAATTTGTCTTTTGAAAACATCATTACTTGTTTTAATATATGTTGGCCTGTTGTAAATGATGATGTAAATACTGTGCCAAAATATTTAGAATGAGTAATTTATACGATGAAAACAGGTGATTGCTGTGCTGTGGTATACTGCATGAAAGATGCGAAGCTGTTTTCGGAGCTCACGGAAGCAGGGGGTGCTGAATGTTAAAGGAGTGGGTGGTGCTGGATTTTTTGTGGAAGATATTCTACAAGGACATGTGCAAATTTCAGTATTTCCAGCTACAATCACTCGGCAACATTAAATTTCACATATAAGAAGCCGTCCTTTTCCTGGAAAAAACGATGGTAGAAAAAAAACTCCCTCCACGTGCAGCTGGCTCGCGGAGGGAGGATCATTTGTTGTTGTCACAGGAGAATCGCATTAAAAAGGTGTCCTGTAAGGCAGGCTGAAACGGCCTGGGTTCAGCAAGAGATGGTTATTTCCCGCCCTTCTCTTTCTTGTCTTCAGCGGGCGAATCTTTCTCCTTGTTTTTCATCTCGGCCATTTTCTCTACCAGGTCAGGGACCTTATCGAAGAGTGCGGAAAGGCCTGATTTTTTATCGGAAGGAATGAAAGAGATCTCGTCACCCTTCGCTACAAGAAATCCCACCGGTGAGATACCAATCCCGGCACCTGCGCCGCCGCCGGTTCCTGACTGTTTGGTTTTCGGATCCGTTCCTGACCCGGTACCGCTTCCAAATCCGGTTCCAACTTTGATCACCGGGCGGATGGTAAAATCTCCCAGGGTGAATTCATCCCCAAGAATTGTTTCGGTGCTTGCAAGTGTTCTTACCTGTTCTGATACTTTGTCTAATAAAGCTTCTACATTTATTTCCATGATCATTTAATTTTAAGTGAATATTTGAATTATTATGTTTCTCCTGGTTACTTGCTCGTATACTTTTCTCTTGTTATTCAGTCATTTATCAATGGCAATCGTCTCTCATTCCTTTCGGACAGTGAACCCCACAGCGGATTTTCAATTATCCGGGTACAAGGGAACTATCTTCCATACAACATTCTCCATAAAATTGCACCGATCCGGGTCCGCACATCCAGGTGCATGAAAAGATTTCCTTCAAAGTTCACCTGCATCTGTACATTTTTATAGCTGTTCACTGCTGCAAATGCGGGGACCAGCCATGCATTGAGCTGGTAGTCATCTGTGTCGATATCCAATTCCAGTCTGCGCACCCGGATCGCTCCTGCGACTTTCCTGAATTTTTTCATGCTTTCCAGGCCTTTTTGTCTGTCCCGTTGCTTCTTTTCTTTCTTCTTATCGTTGTCCGTTTGCTCCTCTCCCTTGTTCCGCTTTTTCCCGCGTTTCCTGCTTTTTCCCATCTTCAGCGGATCAATCCTGAAAGGCACAAAGAAGATCCAGCCGCGGATGCGGAAAAAACCTTCAGCGGGCAACAGTGCTAACGAAACCACTCCCGGCAGCATGAACCGGTACAGGTTCCTTGATGTGTCAAGTGTAAGCACCAACGGCCCCAGCAGGATCCATAGTAAAAGGATGCAAATAAGTGCTATGAGAATGTGCCAGATCATGGTACAAATCTATGGGGAGTCATTGCAGAAAACAATGGTGAATCGGCCACTGTTCAGGAATTATCGGTGAATGGTGGATGTTTTCGGTTATACTATTGCCCACGTCGCTTTTCGAGCATTATTTTGTTCATGTAAACTGGTTCATTGAAGGTTTTGGTGGAATTGATTGACTTTCTGAAATATCAAAAAGTACCTTTCCGGGGAAATAAGTCAATATATTATGCCACTATCTTTTAGTTGCATTTTGGATAGTTTTTTTATAATTTTGTATTGCAAATTTCAATTGGATGACAAAATTTGAAAAACTGACTTCCAGGTTTCTGACACGACATAAAGACTTTACATACAATGAGTTGAAAAGAATGCTGAGCGGCTTTGGTTATTTAGAAATACAGGGGAAAGGTTCTCGAGTAGTATTTATCAATGAGAAGTTAAAGCATAGTATTAAACTTCATAGACCCCATCCTGGGAATATTTTAAAAACTTATCAAATTGAATTAGTGCTTAGTGAATTGAAATCAAATAGTTTAATATGAAAGATGTTATCATATATAAGGGTTTTATAGGTTCTGTGCACTTTGCCTCTGAAGACAGAGTGTTTTATGGAAAGGTTGAAGGAATAAATGATTTAATAAGCTTTGAAGGGAAAACAGTAGATGAACTTGAAAAGGGTTTTAAGTACATGGTGGATGAGCATATTAAAGATTGCAAAAACAATCACCTCCCTCTTGAAAAATCCTATAAAGGAAACCTCAATATTCGTTTAGCTCCGGAACTTCATAAAAAGGCAGTCCATAATGCAGCATTAAAGGGCATTTCATTGAATCAATATATAAATGACGCCATTAGAAAAGAATTGCGTGCATCTGAGCCTGATCTGGAAGAAGGTTATACTCAAGAAGATTAATGTTTTTCCAGTATTCCGGACCAGTTAGAAATCGAACCTCAAAAACCAAACTGCGTGATATCGCAAAGTAGTTTTTCCTGTCAGGTTTGGAAAAGCGACCGGAACCTTCAGCGATATTTAATAGAATGCAAAGCGATAACAGCAATTCAGGGGAGATTATTGTTTTGAGAATGAATTATCATTTTGATAATCTTTTGGGCAGCCAATCATCCAAAGCATTGCCAATACTTGTCATAAAACTCCCGAAAACTTTTATCTTGCAAATTGATTTTTCTCATGTAATGATTGGCAAGAATCAGTAAGGAATGACAGGATAATAATTATAGAAATTCGTAAAGTCAATACAACAGTTATGACAAAACACGTTATTTGCAGCAGCTTTCTGATCATTATTCTAATCATAGCAGGATGTAACAAAGAATCAGCAGATGAAGATATAGTGCTGTGGTACGATCAACCAGCTACCGATTGGTATGAAGCGCTGCCAATCGGGAATGGAACCCTGGGAGCCATGGTTTATGGTGGAGTTACAAAGGAAACCCTGCAACTCAACGAAAACACACTTTATTCGGGTGAGCCGGGTCTGCGGCATGTGGATATGGATGTGACCAGGAGCCTGGAAAAGGTGAAACAATTGATAAGCGAGGAAAAGTTAGCTGAGGCTCAAAATGTAATTAAATCGGAATGGCTGGGCAGGGCAAATGATTGTTATCAGCCCTTTGGACATATCTATCTTGAATTTGATCATGCTCAGGATTATCATCATTACAGGCGGGAGCTGAATATTCAAAATGCGATTTTAAAAACCGAATACCAGGTAGGGGATGTGTCTTTTCAGCGGGAAGTGTTTGCAAGCAATCCTGACAATGTAATTGTTCTGGAGGCTACTGCGAACAAAAAAAGCAGTATCTCATGCAGGATAACGCTTGAAGGAGCACATCCCACAGCAAGCAGCCAGGTAGAAAATAATACCCTGGTGATGAAGGGGCAGGCCCCGGCATTTGCTTTGTGGAAAAGAATTGAGCAAATCCAGGGATGGGGACAGCAGTGGATGTATCCGGAGCTGTTTGATGAAAATGGCGAGG
>CAZPTO010000206.1:0-4970 GCA_964589155.1 uncultured Bacteroidaceae bacterium
CTGGGTTTTCATCCGCTGCGTGTGGCCATCCTGGCCTTGATAATGAATACTGTCCCGGTGTCTTTTGGTGCCGTGGGCACACCTACCTGGTTTGGATTCTCAGGCATACTGCTTACTGAAAAAGAAGCATTGGAGATCGGTTTCCGTTCTGCATTGATCCATGCGTCTATAGCCCTGGTCATACCGTTACTCGCATTGAACCAGGTGATTCGCTGGAAGTCCATTTTTCAAAACCTGCCTTTTATTCTGATTTCAATCATTGCTACGGTGGTTCCTTATGTGATCATCGCAAAGTATAACTACGAGTTCCCGTCGCTGGCCGGTGGAGCAATAGGCCTGGTACTTTCCGCAGTAGCAGCCAAATTCGGTATCGGATTAAGTAAGCAGAAAGTAGAGCAAAAGGAGGAGGAAAGTGATCGGGAGGAAAAGAAGGAAGCGAAAATGCAGGCACACTTAGCAAGGAAGGTATCTACCGGACAGCTTCTCAAGGCAACGTTTCCTTTATGGGGAACCATCGTCGTATTGATGCTCACCCGGATTCCACAGCTTGGTATCAAATCCCTTATTACAGCTTCTGAACCCGGCTTAGCATTTTCCCTTGGAGCGCTGGGTGAATTCAGCCTGAGCGCGTCCCTCGTCCTGTCAATTGAAAATATCCTCAGGACCGATGTGGGTTGGACACATGCCCTGCTCTATGTACCCTCTTTCATACCCTTTCTACTGATTTCCCTGTTGACGTTTCTCTGGTATGCTGCTCCCCCGAAAGAGATCGCGTTATCGTTCAGAATGACTTTCAGACAAATGAGGAATCCAACAATAGCTTTACTTGGTGCACTGGTTTTTGTTAACCTGATGATGATGGGAGGAGAGGATGCTGCCGTGAACAGGATTGGAATTTTACTGGCAAAAGTTACCGGGGAACACTGGACCTGGTTTGCCTCTTTTATGGGAGCGCTTGGCTCCTTCTTCTCCGGTTCTGCCACGATCTCCAACCTGACTTTTGCCGGCATCCAGGATGCTATCGCCGCATCCCTGGGACTTGATCGAACCCTGGTGCTTGCACTTCAATCGGTAGGTGCTTCACTCGGAAATATGGTCTGTATCAACAATATCGTGGCAGTGGCTTCTATTCTCGCGTTGGGCAATGTGGAAGGAAAAATCCTGAAGCGAACTGCCTTCCCGATGCTGGTGTACGGGGTGTTGGCAGGTATCCTGGGAGTATTATTCTTTTAAACTGTTCAGGACCCTGAAAACCATTTCCCCGATTCAATTGTTATTATTAGAACCAAATGTAACGATTAACCGGTGAACCAAATACCTTACATCATGAAAAAGCTTTTTACCTTGATTCCAGCGTTATTTTTATTTGTATCGTTGGTTGCGCAGTCCCCCAATGCCTTTCAATACCAGGCTGTTGTTCGTGATACCAATGGAGAAGTAATTGCGAACGCCACTGTCGGGATCCGGATAAGCATTCTGAAGGGAGGAGAAAACGGTACGCCAGTTTATACTGAATCTTTCTCACCGCTGACCAATGATTTCGGACTTATGTCCATTAAGATCGGAACCGGGATTCTTGTGGAAGGTGATTTTGAAAGCATCAACTGGAGCGACGGTCCCTATTTACTTAACACCGAAGTCGATCCTGCCGGGGGCAGTAACTATACAGATCTGGGCGCAGCTCCCCTGGTGAGTGTCCCCTATGCATTGCATGCATCAACCGCAGATACCACAACCTTCGCTGAATCGACCCATTTCGCCGAAGCGGCTCTTTTTGCCGATACGGCACAATTCGCCGATTCAGCAGCGTACGCATCAATGGCAGGGAACGTCTTTGACGGCGATTACAATAGTCTTGTCAATACCCCCGACTGGAACGATACCATTGACATGCGGCTCGACTCTGCCATGTTCCTGGGTGGTCCTGCTGAATCCGGTAACCTGGTCACATATGATGGCATGAACTGGGTCGCGAAGGACATCAGCCTGGAAGCAACAGGGATCGGTCAGCCAATCAGCATTGTACAACCTTATCTTTCCGTGAATTACTGTATCGCGTTAATAGGCATTTACCCTTCGAGAAACTGGGAGCCCTACATAGGAACTATTGGAATATTTGGATTCAACTTTGCACCAAGGGGTTGGGCCCAGTGCGATGGACAGTTACTTCCAATTGCCCAGCACACCGCACTTTTCTCCTTGCTTGGTACCACATATGGTGGTGACGGGAGAACGACCTTCGCCTTGCCGGATCTCCGCGGAAGGGTGCCTGTGCACCAGGGACACGGTCCCGGCCTCTCCACCTACCAGATTGGTCAGAGAGGTGGTACGGAGCAGAGCAGTATAAATATTCAAAATTTACCCTCACACAGCCATACCATTGTTTTTGAGTAGATGAATTGCGTTTTACTGGAAAAAGAGATTTCAATGGCACAGGGGCAACGATCCTGGCCGGGAATTGCGCTGGTTCTTGTCTTTATGTTTTTTGCCGAGTCCTATGCCCAGCAGGAAACACATGAAGTTTCTCAACCCACGAAGAGCAAATTAAGCTATTGGGCCTATGATGTCCTGGATCTTCCTGATCTCACCGATCGTGGCCCCCTGAAACATCCCGCGAAGCCAAAAGACAAGAAGCAGGAGTTCAACGAAGACCCCATTATCATTGCTGTTATTGATGATGCATTCCGTCTTTCACACAATGACCTGGAAGCGTTTATCTATGTCAACCCGTTAGAACGGGCCGGCAACGGTATTGACGATGATGGCAATGGGAGGGTAGATGATATCAGCGGATGGGACCTGTCCGACAATGACAACCATTTGTATCCTCCGACAGGCCGGGAAGAGCAATTTTACCACGGCACATTTATCGCCGCGTCCATCATCACCGTGCTGAAACAGGTGTATGGAGAAAAGGCATCAGAGATGTTCAGGATCCTTCCGGTAAAAGTTCTTTCAGATCATGAGGAGATCCCTTATCTGAAAGACGGTTACAAGGGAATTGCTTATGCCATCAGCCAGGGCGCAGATGTGATTTGCTGTGCCTGGAGTGGCGGTGAAGTGACTGAAGCGGAGCGGGAAATTGTGGCAAAAGCGCGAGAAGCCGGCATTGCGGTTATTGGTTCAGCCGGAAATGCCTACAATGAAAAGGTGGATCATCCGGCTGCCCTGGAAGGCGTATTGGCAATTGCCGGCGTGGATACACTCTTCAGGAAAACAACCGAGTCGAACTATGGAGCCGGCGTAGACCTGGTGGCCCCGGCAAGGAACATAAGGGCCGCACATCCGCTTGCCGATAATGCCTATTTCTACGGTGGCGGCACCTCCGGAGCAGCCGGACTGGTGACCGGATGTATAGCTGTGCTCAAGGCAAGTGACCGCGCGGCAACACCTGAAGCGCTTTATGAAGCGCTGGTCAATACTTCTTCCCCGGTCGATCGGATGAACCTTTCTTTTGGTGGTAAGCTCGGGGCCGGGATACCGTCATTGGAGAATGCGGTACACTACCTGGCAAATCCCGAAGACCGGGTCAACTATTTTAGCAGTGAACGCACCAGGGGCGCCTTATACCTGGACGGCAGAAGGTCCGGGAACACTTTTTCTATACACCCTGAAGGCGCATACAATGGATTTACTTTTACGCTTCGTGCTAAAGAGCCGGGGAGCCTGGAGCGTTTTTCTGAAAAACAACACCTCTCTTTTTTTAGAGCCGACACGCTTTTCTATACTTCTTCGCTGGAAAAAATACCATCGCAGGTGTTCATTCCGGGTAGCAGTGTACACCTTGTTTACGACGACGACCGCCTATTTGGAAAATCTCCCGTGACCCTTTCATATGCAGCAGTTCCCATCGACTCGACCACGCTGTTCTGCAGTGGCACATCACTTTATACCCTTGCTTCGGGGGAAATATCAGATGGCAGCGGGGAACAGGATTATGCAAACAACAGCTCCTGTAAATGGCAGATCACCGTGGAAGAGGGCATGCAGATCAGCTTTCGTTTTACTGAATTTGATACCGAACCGGAGGTCGATTTTGTTTACCTTTTCGATGGCGAATCAACCATTCCCGGGAACCTCATCGCGAAGTTCAGTGGCCCGGAACTCCCACCTCAGGTGACCTCCCGCAGCAACAGCGTGCTGGTATGGTTTGTAACCGACAGCAGGCATACCGGGAAGGGCTGGAAAATGAATTATTCGGCCACGGTCAGGCGATGAACAATACTGGTTACGTATATGAAAAGTTTGGCATTACTAAGCACTTTTCTGTGATCTGTAACGGAATTCGCCGCATCATTCACACCAAAAAAAGCCAGTAGACCGGGCTGAACCAATATCAGGTTGCAGGTAAAGGAACCCTGCTAATCACATCATTTTATGGTCAGCCAGGTTCCGAAAAAGGATTTTTAAGGGTTGAATGTCATTGCCCGACAAAGGTTGCCTTACATAAAGAATTAAAAGGCAGATCATTCATTTAGGTATTCCTCTAGCAATGATTTTAACTCCCGGTTTGAGGAAGCGAAATATAATTTGTCCCTTACCACGGTTCCATCCCTGTCGACAAGCATATAATGCGGAATGCCGCTGATATTGAATTTTGAAGCAAAATGGTTCCATTCATCCTGCGTAACACGGTAGTGCTCTCCCTTGACATCGGGAACCATCATGTTCCACGTATCGGTTGGGGAGGTAGGGTTGGTGATGTATACAAACGCAATATCCTTGTCTTTGAGTTCCTCTTTCAGGGGCTTCATTCGCTCGATTCCGGAGCGGCAGGGACTGCACCATGTAGCCCAGAAATCAACAAATACTACTTTGCCTTTGTATTTCTGCATGATGGCATCGAAAAGCTTGTCTCCTTCAGTGTCCGGTGTCGCATTCACCACATAACCGGTTTTATGTTTATTTTCTTCCATTTTCCTGGCGATTTCATCTTCCAGGTTTTGACTGTACTGCATCAGGTAGCTGAC
>CAZPTO010000206.1:5070-6537 GCA_964589155.1 uncultured Bacteroidaceae bacterium
GCTTTTTTACTCACTGCATGGTTGCTTGCAAATTTTTCCAGGTCTGCTTGCTCCTTTTCCATGATGTTCAGAAAATGTGCTTTATATTCCTCAATGGACATATCCAGGATCTTCTTCTGAACCTCTCTGTAGTTGAAGTAATTGATGTGACCCATCATTTGCAAATCGGTATTGATCCTTGCACAATCTCCCATATATAGTGTTTTCAATTCCTGCGTGCCGGTCGGACTACTGCTTTGGTCATTATATTGCTGGAGGTTGATATAATGAAATGTAGACTTACCCGGTTGAAGGAATACGCTCTCGCTGATGCCCAGCATCCGGACATATACCTCCTGGGGGTAAATCATCGGAAATTCTATTTCAAAGGTACCCTCCGGATCGATAGTGATCAGGTACGAGTCCTGATTTTGTGTAACAATATTATTTACATATACTATTCCGGTAGATTCCATCTTCGGGTGATAGCCATGGATGTATCCTTTGTACACTGCCTTTCCTTCCTTGAAAACCGGGACAGAAAATGCTGTGTCATCTTTGATTCGAAAGCCCGGATCCACTGTTTTTTCCTGGCTGAATAATTCCAGCTTACCAGGATCTGTTCCCACCAGGAGGTTGTCGTTTTTTGACAGTTTTATGTGAATGACTTCATGTTTTCCATCTTTTCTAAGCGATACTTTGTACTGCTTTTTCTTGCTGGATATGAGTATTTTATCCCAGCATTCATTTTTATAGATGACCATGTTGTCGTAGAAACCAACTACCCATTCATTGCTACCATCGGTGCGTAACCAATTCCCTTTGAGGGGTTCCGGGATGATAGAATAGTGTTCCTGGGGTTGTAGCTCAATGTCAAAAATTTTCCATTGTTCTTCCAGGTAATCGATGGTTTTAATCGAAGGGTCTAGGGGAGGGAAATACAGCGTGTAGATGTTTTTCCCTGATTCCGGGGTATAATGTTTTTCGTTAAGCTTTATTCCTTTGGCTCCAGTAACATACCATTTTTCACTTCCTTTACTATCTTGAATATATGTTTGATCTTCCAGCACCTGGATCCACCATTTGGGTTTGAATGTTACTTCGAAATCCATGATCGTAACCGTATCGTGCAACTCAATCTTTGTGATTTTCACATAGGGAGCAGTTGTTGCACTGAATTTTGGTTCTTCAACAATGATTTGGGAAAATGAAATGATACAACTTAAATGAATGAGCAGCAATAAAAGGAATTTTTTCATGATTTGAGGGTTTTACGGTTTGATATGAGAACTGAATGTTCATTGGGTGCTTTTCTATTGAACGTTTTATATGCCAGGAAATTATAAAAATCCATCATCCCAATTACCACCTTAGTAGTACGTGACAAGGATTTTCTCATCCGGATTCTTTTTTTGTTGAAGATTAAATCACACACAATATACACACAATCCTTTGAAATTAGAGGCAATTCAAAAAGCCGGGTTGGAA
>CAZPTO010000207.1:0-6525 GCA_964589155.1 uncultured Bacteroidaceae bacterium
TTATTTTTTTTTTGTAATTTGCGCCGCGATTATCTTTACAATTCAGTAATTTAGCGAATCACGGAGTTGAAGTTCTTTAGAGTATTGTGAATACAAGGGTGCGAACCCTGACATTGGAGAGGTGCAGGAGTGGTTGAACTGGCTCGCCTGGAAAGCGGGTGTACCCCAAAAGGGTACCGAGGGTTCGAATCCCTCTCTCTCCGCGAATTAACTGACGGAGTGAAAAAGTTCTTTATATTTGAAAGGGTAAGGGTTCGAACCGAGGAGGAGATACGACGACGAGCTCACGAGGGCCGACGACAGGAGGCTCGAGTAATCCCTCTCTCTCCGCAAATTAAGTAACGGAAATACATAAACGTTTAATAATTAAGTTTAACAAACATTAACAACAATGAAAAAACTATTTGCATTAATAGCAGTTTTCGGGATGCTTATGATGGGAGCATCTGTATTTGCTCAGGAAGATCCGGCGACAGATTCTGTTGCTGAAGATACATCCATGGTTGCCGAAGAGGAGGCCTCAGCTCCTGCTCAACAGCAAGCCGCTGCACCTGAAGAGGAAGAAAAAGGCGGACTCAGCGTCTTGCACACCAACCTGAAAACAAAATTCATCGAAGGTGGTGCGGGTTTCATGGGTGCAGTGTTGATGACCCTCATTTTTGGTCTTGCGCTCGCATTTGAAAGGGTGATCTACCTGAGCCTTGCCCAAACCAACACTGACAATCTGCTGCTGGCAGTTGAAGATGCGCTTGAGCAGGGTGGTGTTGAAGCTGCCAAAGAAGTTTGCCGCAACACACGTGGACCGGTGGCAAGTATCTTTTACCAGGGACTTGACCGGGCGGATGAAGGCATTGATGTTGTCGAAAAATCCGTTGTTTCATACGGCAGTGTCCAAATGGGTCTCCTCGAGAAGAACCTGTCATGGATATCACTGTTTATCGCAGTAGCCCCTATGCTTGGTTTCATGGGTACCGTAATTGGTATGATCCAGGCATTCGACAAGATCCAGGAGCAGGGAGACGTGTCACCAACAGTTGTAGCAGGGGGTATTAAGATTGCACTTATTACGACCGTAACCGGTCTGATCGTGGCAATCATACTCCAGTTCTTCTACAACTATCTTATCTCCAAGGTGGACGGTATCGTCAATAAAATGGAAGATGCCTCTATTTCCCTTGTTGACATGTTGGTTAAGCACAATCTCAAAAAATAAAACAGCAGATTATGAATTATTCTAAAATATCATCAATCATACTTTATGTGGTTGCAGTGATCTCGCTGGTAGTGATATTGTTCTTCTACATCGGGCCAAGAACACTCGATATCGACGAACTGGAGGCGCGCGTTGAGCAGCTGACTACCGAGGGGGTTATGGCCGATCAGCCGGAAACACCCGCTCCTGCCGAGGTCGACACCACTGAAGTGGACAGTACCGAAATGGCAGGTATGGAAACGGAGGAGGTTGATTCAGCAGCACTTGCCCGTGTTACTGAAGATATAATTACCCCGGAGCAAGATATTGTTGTTGAGGGTATTGACCTGAAAGATCATCTTACTACCTGGGAGCTCATGGTATACAAACGCACCGATTATGCACTGGGCTGGGCCTACATTCTCCTGGCACTTGCAGCTGTCGCTGCTGTATTGTTCCCACTGATAACAATTGTCACCGATATCAAAGCAATACTCAGGCTTCTCGCCGTACTTGCCGGAGCAGCAGTACTGGTGATTCTGTCTTACTTTGTATTTGCTTCCGATGCTACCATCGACATTCTCGGTTATACCGGAACCGACAACAGCGATCCGGTTACACTGAAATGGATCGGAACCGGGTTGTTCTCAACCTACATTATATTCGGTCTGGCATTGATATCAATACTCTATTCCGAAGTTGCTAATTTATTCAAATAATATTCCAGGGTTCCCCGTTAATTAAATAGCGGGGATACCCTTTAAAATGGAAACCAATGGCAAAAAGAGAATTACAAGAGATTAATGCAGGATCAATGGCTGACATTGCCTTCCTGTTGCTGATCTTCTTCCTGGTTGCCACTACCATGGATGTTGATACCGGACTGACCAGGCTACTGCCGCCCATTCCCGAGGAAGAACAGGAACAGGAAGTCAAAGTAAAGGAACGGAACGTCCTTGTAGTGTTGATCAACAGGAATGACCAGCTGATGGTCGACGGGGAATTCGGAACACGGGTAGATCAGCTGAAAGATATTACCATGGATTTCTTCACCAATCCAAACCGGGCAGAAGATCTTCCCGAGATGGAAGAAAAAGAGATTGAATTCCCTCCCGGATCATCACCATTACTTCCTCCTGACGGGGTATGGAGAGGTGAAGTCTCAAAAGGAGTGATCTCCCTCCAGAATGACAGGTCAACCACCTACCAGAAATACCTGCAGGTACAGAATGAACTTGTGGCTGCTGTCAACCAATTGAGACAGGATTTCAGTAAGCTTTACTTTAATAAAGATTACGAAGATCTCAACATGAACATTCCCAGGGAAAAAGAGATCGCAGAAGCAATCAGGGATGTATACAAAATGAACATTTCTGAAGCGACACCTAAAAACATTAAAGGGCTGAACTAATGGCTAAATTTAAAAGGAAAAAAGGACAGGGTACGCAGAGGATCAATACATCTTCCCTTCCTGATATTATCTTCATGCTGCTCTTCTTCTTCATGGTATCAACGACCATGAGAGAGACCGAGGTACTTGTACAGATCACTCCCACAGAAGTGTCGGAAGTGAAAAAACTTGAACAGAAATCACTGGTGAGCTACATCTATATCGGCCGCCCGGTGCAACAGCTTCAGGGACTGTACGGATCAGAACCAATGATCCAGCTGAATGATAAGATCATAAATGAGGAAGGTATTCCTACAGAAGCTGTGCAGGACTTTGTACTTTTCGAACGAGAAAAGCTTCCGGAGATTGAAAAGAACAAAATGGTCATGTCACTGCGAATCGACCAGGACATTCCAATGGGTAAAGTGGATGATGTGAAGCAGGCGCTCAGGAGAGCTAAAGCACTCATTATTAATTACTCTGCGAGAAAAGATTATGAAGACGCGGGACGATAATCCCATCTGATTTTACCATACAAATAAAAGCCACTCATTTACGGGTGGCTTTATTTTTTTGCTTTATTTTGAAGGTATCCCTGAAATGATAGATGGTCCGCAGCACAAGAAATACAGCTGCAATAACGATCATACCGATGGCCAGGTATTTGAATGCGCCGGGGAATTCAATCATGGCAACCAGCGATAGCAGGAACAGGAGCGCCGCCAGGATACCCGCCACGAGCATGGCATAACGGTAGAGCCGATCGATCCTGTCACCCTGGTTGTGCCTGGTTTTACTGTTACTTGCCATCATCCACCACCAGCTTATACCCCTTACCGTGCACGTTGATGATCTGTACCTTCGGATCCCCCTTCAGGTATTTACGAAGCTTGGTGATATAGACATCCATGCTCCTGGCATTGAAGTAATTATCGTCAATCCAGATGGCCTTTAGTGCAAAGTTACGTTCCAGCACCTCGTTCATGTTGTTGCAGAGCAATTTGAGCAAGTCAGACTCCTTGGTAGTGAGCTTCTGTTTGTTTTCATTCATTACCAGCTCCTGCTTCTTCACGTCGAAGGTATATTTACCAATTTCCCAGATCTGCCGGTCCTCCCCTTTCTTACCCTGCGTCCTGCGTAATATCGCCTCAATACGAAACAGCAGCTCTTCCATACTGAAAGGCTTGGTGATGTAGTCATCTGCACCACGGCTGAATCCCTCAAGTACGTCATCCTTCATCGACTTCGCAGTGAGGAAGATGATTGGTATCTTGCTGTTCAGTATACGTACATCTGAGGCCAGTTCAAATCCATCTTTCACTGGCATCATTACATCGAATATACACAGGTCATAATGGTACTGTTCAAAATACCTGAATGCCTTGTCACCGTTGGTTACCCAGTCGGTTTCAAACTCCTTTGCATTGAGATATTCCTGCAGCAGTGAACCAAGGTTTTCATCATCCTCTGCAAGGAGTATGCGGTTCTTTATCTCGTTCATGGTAACTACTTTTCAGTATATAGTGGTAAGTTAATAAAAAATGTCGTGCCTTTATTCATTTCGCTTGAAAGCCTGATCGTGCCTTCATGTTGCTCCACAATCAATTTTACATAACTCAATCCCAGTCCAAACCCTTTTACATCATGCACATTCCCGGTAGAAACACGATAGAACCGGTCAAACACCTTTTTCTGATCATCTTTAGAGATCCCGATCCCATTGTCTTGCACACTGAAACGAAAACGCCCAGCGCTGTTACTCATCTTCACTGTAATTTCCGGTCGCTCCCTGCTGTATTTCACTGCATTATCGACAAGGTTCGTCACAACATTCATCATATGCACCTTGTCTCCCAGCACCCTGTCATCGGTAGTTTCATCGATCACTTCCAACCTGCCCTCGTTGTTCTCAATCTGCAGCCTGAAATTCTGTATTACTGTGGAGATGATCTCATGCATGGAGAGCGGAACTTTCTTCAACACCAGGTGTCCCTGGTCAAGGACTGCCATCTGCAGCACCCGTTCCACCTGGTAACCCAATCGCTTGCTCTCGGTCTGAATGATCCTGGAAATGTGATCCAGGTTCTTCTTTTCACCGGGTATGGAACTGTCACTTAACATCTGCGAAGCCAGGCTGATGGTTGATATGGGTGTTTTGAGCTCATGCGTCATATTATTAATGAAGTCATTTTTAATGTCTGACAATTTCTTCTGTCTGAAAATCACATACAATGCGAACGTGAACAACACGACCATCAGCAATGTAAGCACAAGACTGGAGGTGCCCAGGAAACCAAGTGATCCCCGCACCAGGGTTTTCTGTTCCGGAAAATAAACATACAAATAGGTCGCCTCATCCTGTATCTCGTTCTTCATTAATGCGGTCCTGAAATAGTAATGTTCCGTGGAAGTATCAAAATTTTCCGATGAGTATACTTCCTGGTTGTTATCGCTCAGTACAGTATATTCATAGTCCAGCGTGATACCGCGATCTATTAAATTTCCGGACAATACATTTTCCAGTTGTCCTTGTCCTATGCGGTCCCCGAAGGAAACATCTTCCAGCAGCATTTTCTGCATGATGGTATTGATCATGCCCTGCTGGTCTTTCATGAATCGCTCCAGCTCCTTCCTGGACTCCATGTCACTGAATTCAGCAAAATTAATGGTATCCACCCTATTTTCCCCGATGCGCCGGACCACGATAACGGTATCCCCGATGAGTTCAATTATCTCCTCTTCTCTGTTTGCCTCCGAGGGAATGGGTGGCTCCGGCACCACCTCTGTGTCATCTATGATCACTTCAGGTGGATCACCATCGAATTCTGCATGCCGCTCCATCTCTGCAAGGGGTGCGCGCCGCTCCCTGATGATCGTATTCAATCGGCTGGTGGTATAATAGTTCTCGAGCTGACGGGATACATCTGTGAGCGTATTGTTCACCAGCTGCTGAAATTGTTTATCCTTCAGATTGATCGCGTTTTCGACCCAGCTGATCTGTATATACACAAGTCCCAGTAATGTGAGACTCAGTGCAATGGTAAGTATCCACAATATCCGCTTGCTCATAAAACAAAGATAGGACTACTTTTCCCAGGAACTCCAACAACTTAACAATCTTTAACATCTGTTAAGGGTTCCTAACGCTTTTCTGATCTAAATTTGCAGAAGAACAATCAAGTAAATACGTTTTTAGGTTTAGGTTTAGGTTTAGGGTGCGTTAAAGGGGGCTGTCTGCTACTGCGGGTGGCCCTTTTTCTTTTTCGTGATTAAGTAATAAAGTGCTACATTCGTTCTCAGACAGTAGCTCGGAGAAAGCTGCCGGGTGCTGCTCAGGTGCTCCAATCAAGTTGAATCATCCTTCAGGTATCCGATAGTACCTGTAATTCGAATGTTTCTCATGGCACGAATGTCCTCTTATAAGATACTCGGACTGCAACCCACAGCCGGCAAGGCAGAAATCAAGAAAGCTTACCGCCGCCTTGCTAAAAAGTACCATCCTGAC
This sequence comes from uncultured Bacteroidaceae bacterium, assembly GCA_964589155.1. Classification (GTDB taxonomy): domain Bacteria; phylum Bacteroidota; class Bacteroidia; order Bacteroidales; genus M55B112. The sequence goes on from CAZPTO010000207.1 coordinate 6,088, forward strand.
ATCAACCCTACTGCTGATGCTGCAGAGAAATTCCTGGAAATCACCCGGGCACATGATGAACTACTTGAGGGAAAGATTATTCCTTATAAGCCTGACAGAAGTTATGACAAAGCTGAACAGATTCTCAGGAGAGAAAGGGAAAAAGCAAGGGCCAGGGAGAAAGAAAGAGCCCGGGCAAAAGCAACGGTGCGGGCAAAAGCAAAAGCATGGGAACAACAACGTGTGAGGCAACAGGAGGAAGCGGACAAGCGATTCAGGGAAAGCGGATGGCATGACCTGTTGCAATTGTCAAGGCTTGCCCTGCACATATTACTCCTGGCAGGAAGCATAGCCGCGATAGTGGTTCCAGTGATCCTTGGTATCCTCATTGAACCTGCAGTCTTCTTAGCAACCCTCTATTTTGTGATCATCGGGGCATTTGGTCTCTGGCATATCTTC
>CAZPTO010000208.1:0-6519 GCA_964589155.1 uncultured Bacteroidaceae bacterium
ATGGACAGGGTGATCAGGGAGACAATGACACTCGATTTCATAAATTCCAGGAAGCTGATATCCTGCTTGAATTTTTTGGCCATTCCGATGGAGACGATATTGGCCGAGGCCCCGATCATGGTGATATTGCCCCCGAAACAGGCCCCCAGGGCCAGAGCCCACCAGAGGATGTTGTTCGGGATATGCGTGCTCTGGAGAAGAAACTCGACAATGGGGATCATGGTGATGGTAAAGGCCCTCGCATATGGGACAGGCGCACACGAGGTTGCGGAATTCCTTCAACATGAACAGGTGGATTACCTGGCTGTGGCATTTCCCGACGAAGGGATTCGGTTGAGGCAGGCGGGAGTACAATTGCCTGTTATGGTAATGAATGCAGATGAAAATGATTTCCGTAAACTGCTGGAGCATCACCTGGAACCTGAAATATACAGCAGGGAAGGATTGCAGCGGTACAGGAGGGAGTGCATGAAGCTCGGGCTCAGGGAACAGCCTGTGCATATTAAGCTGGATACCGGCATGCATCGTCTCGGATTTGAACAGGATGACCTGGAATGGCTCTCCGGAGAACTTAAACATGAGGAGGTCAGGGTCCGTAGCCTTTTCACCCACCTGGCGGGCAGTGATGATGCAACGCTGGATGATTTTACACGGCAACAGGTATCCTTGTTTACTGCCATGGCGGGTGAACTACATCTTTCTTCCGGAGAAGATGTGCTGCTGCACGCACTCAATACGGCAGGCATTGAACGATTTCCTGAATTTCAGATGGACATGGTCAGAATCGGGATCGGGCTCTACGGACAGGGAATCAGTAAGACGTTACAGCCCGTAAGTACATTTAAGACGGTGATCTCACAGGTAAGAAAAGTTCAAAAAGGGGAGACCGTTGGGTATGGCAGGAGCGGAAAAGTCGAAAACGATGCGGTTATTGCCACTATTCCTGTCGGTTACGCAGATGGCATCAACAGGCATCTTGGCAACGGGAACTATTCATTTTTTGTCAGGGGAAAGTTTGCCCCCACCATAGGGAATATCTGCATGGACATGACCATGCTGGATATTACCGGTCTCGATGCAACCGTTGGGGATCTGGTGGAGTTATTTGGAAAGCAATGCCCGGTATCTGCCATGGCTAAGCAGCTGGGCACCATCGAATATGAAATATTAACCAGTATCCCGGAAAGAGTGAAGCGGGTGTATATCAGGGAATAGATGAAGATCAAGCTATCAGTGGTTGTAATTACTTACAACGAGGAAAAAAATATTGGCAGGTGTCTTGCCTCCGTTGAAGAGGTTGCAGACGATATCGTGGTGGTGGATTCGTATTCTACCGACAGGACAGGGGAGATCTGCCAGCAACTGGGTGCGCGTTTCATTCCACACACTTTTCACAGTCATATAGAGCAGAAAAACTGGGCGATCAACCAGGCCACCTACCCGCATATTCTCTCACTGGATGCAGATGAGGCGCTTTCAGACGCATTGAAAAAATCCATACTTGAGGCGAAGAACAATTGGCAATATGACGGTTATTATTTCAACAGGCTGACCAATTACTGTGGCAAATGGATCAGGCATACCACCTGGTATCCTTCCCGGAAGTTGCGTCTTTGGGATGCCCGCAAGGGACACTGGGGTGGACTGAACCCACACGACAAATTCAAGCTGGACCCGGGTGCCACCAAAAAACATCTTCAGGGCGACCTGCTTCATTACTCCTACTACACGATTGATGAGCACAAAGCACAGCTGGAAAAATTCTCTACCATTCATGCACGGTCATATTACATCATGGGAATAAAAACCAACCCGGTTAAGCGGGCCACCCACATTGCATGGAGGTTCATGAATGATTATTTCTTCAGGCTGGGTTTTGTGGATGGCAGGGCAGGATTCACCATCAGTAAGCTGGGTGCACGCGAAGTGAAACTCAAGTATCTCAAGCTGCGCGATCTTTGGAGAGAAAAATAGCGGTGGTATCTATGGTAACAGGATCGCTGGTTCAGAGTGAATTGCCGGACTGTAACTCAAGCCACCGTTCGTAGCTGATTTTCCAGCGGTTGTGACTCCAGAGCCAGTTTGCCGGTTCTTCCAGGATCAGGTCTTCCAGGATCCGCGTGTGTTGTTCTGTAATCTCAAACGGTGCGGTTGCAGCCGGTGTATCGGTGATCAGCTGGAAAGTAGCCCTGTACTTTCCCCGTTCAGCCCGCCTGACCTTCATAAAGATCACCACGGCGTTAAATTTTTTTGCCAGTTTCTCGCTTCCTGTAAATATTGCAGTCTTCTGGTTCAGAAAGTCAGTCCAGTACCGGACCTGTTTTCGCAGGGGGCGCTGGTCACCCACCATTCCGGTAAGGGTTAAAGTATCCTTCTCTTTGCATTCGAACAGTGTCCTCCCGATTCTTCTCATGGGCACTGCGGCTGCTCCAAACCGGGTTCTCGCTTTCCGGTATGCCCGGTCGAAACAGGCATTTTTCAGTGGTTTATAAACTGCCAGGACGAGGTGCCTGAAGGTATAAGAGAGCGGTGAAGCCCATTCCCAGTTGTTGTAATGGGCAGTGATGAGCATAATATGACGCCCCTGTGCGTAGTAGTCATGGATCAATTCAGGGTTGGAAAAGCTGAACATGTGTTCCAGTCTCTTTTTTGAATAGAACTGGATCACCGCATTCTCGATGATCACATCAGCCAGGTGATGATAAAACTTATTGCGCATCTTCAGAAGCTCTTTTTCATCCAGGTCAGGAAATGCATTCCGCATGTTGTTGGTGGCAATATCTTTCCGGTACCCGGCGATCCTGTAAAGAAGAATAAAGAGGAAGTCTGCGACCAGATAAAGTCCGCGCCGGGGCAATAGCGCAACCAGGCGCAGCAGGGCCATAGTAATGATGTAAGCAATATATTTCATTCCGGCAATGAGGGGCCAGTGGGATTTTCCGGCTAGCCCAGGTCGCTGATCCGTTCCAGCTTCTGCAGGTCGAGGATCTTGATCTTTCGTCCATCAATGGCGATCACTTCCTCCTGTGCGAACGAGGACAGTGTGCGGATCGCATTGGAGGTGGTCATGTTGGACAGGTTGGCCACATCTTCCCTGGAAAGATAGATCTTGATCGTCTTTTCATCATCCTCGTATCCATAGGTATCTTTCAGAAAGATAAGTGATTCAGCCAGCCTTCCGCGAATGTGCTTTTGCGTCAGGGTAACGGTCCGGTGATTGGAAAACCCGAGCTCGGAGGCGAAGGATTTCACGATGCTGATGGCCAGTTCAGGATTGCTTCGCATTACTTTGTACAGGCTGTCCTTGTCGATAATACATGCGACGGAATCTTCAATGGCCACGCCGGTAGCTGTGTGATGTTCTTCCGCAAATAATGCCCTGTAGCCGATGAATCCTACCGGTTTTGCCATCCTAACAATCTGTTCTCTTCCGCCGACCCCTTCCTTGAAGATCTTTACTTTCCCTTCAGAAAGACACATCAACCCGATGGGCTTGTCGCCCTCCTTGAAAATGATCTCCCCTTTTTTATAGAAAGCACAGGTATAATTTTGCTTCAGATATTCCTTCTCTTTGAGAGTAAGGACGGTAAAAACAGACTTTGGATTGTCAATGCAGTTGTCTGCATTGTAATTCCTCTCCTGCATATCCTTTTAAGTATTTTGTGTTCAGTAACATGCTAAAATAGATATTTTTTATCTATTCCTTATGAAAAAAGCAAAGTAAATAGATTTTTTAGTATCTGCCAACTATAGGAATCCTTCTGCCCACTCCAAAAGCTTTGGAAGAGATACGCAGGATGGGAGGGGTCTGGTATCTTTTGTACTCATTTATATTGACCATTCTTATGATTTTCTTTACGAGTTCAGGATCAAATCCTTCCCCTGCGATCTGATCCACGGACCATTGTTTTTCGATGTAGCGTTGCAGGACGGTGTCCAGGATCTTGTAATCCGGAAGGGAATCTGAATCTTTCTGGTCGGGCTTCAGCTCTGCAGAGGGAGGTTTGTTGATGATATGCACCGGAATGATCTCCTTGTTACGGTTGATATACCGCGCAAGTGCATACACATCCACCTTGTATACATCACCCAGCACGGATAATCCCCCGGCCATATCGCCGTACAGTGTTCCGTATCCCACTGCAGTTTCGCTTTTGTTGCTTGTATTCAGGAGGATATGCCCCAATTTGTTGGAAAGTGCCATTAACAGTGTTCCGCGTATCCTGGATTGGATGTTCTCTTCAGCGATATCTTCCGGCCTGTTGCCGAATACCGGTTGCAGGGCCTTCCGGTAAAGGTCGAAGATGTCTTTAATGGAGACGATATCATAGCTTACCCGCAGGGTCCTGGCCATCTGTTCTGAATCGGAGATACTGTGCCCCGACGAATATTGTGATGGCATCAGCAGTACATGGAGGTTTTCGTTTCCGAGTGCCTGAACAGCAATGGCAAGGGTTACTGCTGAATCGATACCGCCGGAGAGTCCCAATGTGGCTTTCCTGAATCCGGATTTGTAAAAATAGTCCCGCACGCCCAGTGCCAGTCCGTCGTTGATCAAAGCGATCCGGTCCTCTCCAGTTGACTGGAAAGGTGCCTGAACGGTACTTTCTTTTATATCACCCCTGCCGATGAGTTCGTCTGTATCGACAATGGCGAAGTCTTCTTCAAACAATGCCAGCTGTTTATAAATACGGCCATCTCCTGCAACGGCCATAGAGCCTCCTTCGAATATAAGTTCAGTGTTGGCGCCCACCTGGTTGACCATCACCACGGGAAGTCCGTGCTTCAGGGCTTTTTTTGTAAAGATCTGTTTTTTAACTTCCATGCGGCTTGCGGCGAAGGGTGATGCTGCAATATTCACCACAAAGTCAGGTTCGAACCGCATCATTTCTTCAAGCGGGTGTCGCGTGTAGAGACGGCTCCGGGAGAATTGATGCTCCACCGGCTGGTCGTCCCACAGGTCTTCACATACAGTAAGCGCGATTTTTTTCCCCCGGAATTTCAAAATGTCATATTCCCTGTTGGGTTCAAAATAGCGGTATTCGTCGAAAATATCATAGGTGGGCAGTAATGATTTCCTGACGGTTTGCTTTACTGTTCCATTGCACAGGAACCATGCGCTGTTGAAGAGGAGTTTTCCTTCCTCGTTGTCGTTGAATTCCGGGCCTCCAAGGATCACACCGGTTTCCGCGGGTATCTTTGCGGCAAGTTCATGGATCCCCTCAATGCATGATTCCACGAAAGATCTCCTTTCCAGTAAGTCAAGGGGGGGATAGCCACAGATCGCCAGTTCAGAAAAGATGACAAGATCCACTCCCTGTTTTGTCGCTTTTTCGACATATTTGGTGATCAGTTCCCTGTTCCCGCTGATGTCACCGACAATAAAATTGAGTTGTGCAAGTGCGATCTTCATGAATGATATATATTTAGAAAACCACGCCCAGGTTCAATCCCGCACTGTTGAGATTGTTGTTGGCAAAATCATTATCTGTTACATCGTTAAAACCGGCCGACCATTTGAAACCAAAGAGAATTGCGGTATTGCCGGCGAGCCTGTATTCAATGCCTGCTGCGATGAAGTAATTCATGGAGAACATATGGACCTCCGGTTTAATATTCTCACGCACGAGTAACAAAGGATCGGAGGAGGTGGTGGCTTTCAAATTGAAAAGCGGTGAAAGTCCGCCATGCACGTAAAAAGTGGTATATCCCAGCTCGGCAGATTTCAGTTTCAGTCCAAGTGGCACACCAAGATACTGTAAATTGTGTTTTAACGATGAACCTGCTGGTATTTCCAGTGTTCCGTTGGTCTGCTGAAAATCAATTGAATCGGAATAAACAATTTTCCCGCCCTGGTTATTGAGGTCCACTCCGAAAGTGAACGCATAATGTGGCATGAAAAAGATGTCAAACTCAATGCCCGTGTTGAGTCCCAGGATGGCCCCGTTGCCATTCACCCGGGCTTCATCGGAGGTGATCCATGATAATTGGGGGTCTGCATGCACAGAGATTTCAAGTCCCTGGCCATTCATCTTAGCTGCCATTAAAATAAAAGCCAATATCAATACTATTCGTGTCATTCTTTTGTTTTTATTATGAGCCGATGTTTTTACTAATTTTGACCGGCGTGACAAAGTTAAAATATCTGTGTGTATGATACGATCCTTTCAGTTTTTCATTATCAACTTGTTGTTGTTAGTAACGTTGGCAGGCTGTAAAAATGATCCACTTGATGTGGATATTTCAGGTATTCATCTGGATGTTGAGGTGCAACGATTTGACAGGGAGGTGTTTACAATGGATTTTGACACCATAGATAATGCTGTGTCGACTTTCTACAGGAAATATGGTGACCTGTTTGATGTTTTTAATGTCCACGTGATCAATATAGGTGCCGCTTCGCAGAAGTATTACGGTTCATATCTCTCCATGTTCGTGAATGATCCGGCCAATCGGGAGGTATATGATTATACACAGGATGTTTTTCCCGACATGACTGAAACGGAGGCAATACTTACA
>CAZPTO010000209.1:0-6517 GCA_964589155.1 uncultured Bacteroidaceae bacterium
GGAACATGTCCCAATGTACACCCTCCGGGACAGGTGTATTGGGGAATATTCCGATCGGAACACGGTACCTCCAGGTGATCCCCCTGGCCATGTAGGGCTTGCCCAGTATGCCGTCGTGGATCATTTGAATCCCTTCTTTCACAGCTTTGCTGCTCCGGTAGCAGATGCCTGACTGGACGATACGGTTGTACTTTTCTGCTGCCTCTACCATTTTTCTTCCTTCAGCAACGTTATGACTGACCGGTTTTTCCACATACACATCTTTGCCGGCCTGGCAGGCCCATACCGTTTGAAGGGCATGCCAGTGATCGGGTGTCGCCAGTGAAACAATATCTATATCCTGGTCTTCAAGTACTTTTCTGAAATCGGGTTCTGTGGTTGGCTTTGAGCCAAATAAGTTCTCCACGATCTTCACATTTTCCGGAAACAATCGTTCATCGACATCACAGATTGTTTTGACGCGCACATTCGGAATCTCGGAAAAATTCCTGATATGAACGATACCTCTTCCCCGGATAATGCCCCTGACACGTTCCCGTTCACCGGCAATTCCAATCACGGCAACATTGATTCTTTCATTCGGACTGTCGGAGATCATGTTCGGGATAAACGCCGGAGCGGCGACGATTCCGCCAGCCATGCTTGCTGAATTTTTAATAAAGGTCCTTCGTTGTATTTGTTTCATGGCAGCATTTTTTAGTTGGTAAGTTATTTGTTAGTTTTTGAAATAATTACAAAGGCTGAACACGGATACCACTCAGTACAGTTGTTCCTTCAACAGGAATGAAGTCCACCTGGATTCCCTCATCTTTTTCGGCGAATATGCGAAATGTATATTCTGCAGCACGCAGTGGTCCGTATTGCCGGGCCAGGTTGAGATTATCAAGTACAGCTGTTCCGTTGATCATGAGATCAAAGACCCGGCTCCCGGAGGATACACGCTGTGTTTCATTTACCGACAAGTTATAGATCAATTCCTTGTCCGGGTTCCTTTTGTCAGGTTCCACCAGGCAGATGGTCACCTCGTAATACCCTTCTTTCACGTCGAACCGGTAGTTATTAATTCCTTCGACGAAGGTCTGGTAGAGCGGATTGTTATTGGTTCCTGATATGTCATCAGATATCCCGGTTTTCGGCAATCTTCCTCCAGTTCTGATCAATGGTTCACCGCCGGAATAACCCCAGCGTCCGGGCGTATATTCCCTGTCTGCCATCCAAAGGATTTTTGATCCGGGATCATAGAAGGAGAAGTGTGATCCTACATTTACCGCAATTGCTTTACGTTCAGAGGATGAAAGGGCAGAAGTGTACAATGTGAAATCTATTTCAATTTGATCTTTTACTCCTTTGTTATCTGTTGCTTCCAGCAGATTGACTCCATCCATGAAAGGAACCTCAAAAACAACAGTATGGGATGCCACTTGTTTCCTTCCCAGTGAAACCCCGTTAACCGATAATTCCACTTCGTCGGCATTGGAGAAGATGCTAACAGGATGGGTGCTTGACCCCGTACCTGCAGAATCCTCGATTCCGCCCTGGTGTGTATAGTTTCGCAATGCGATGTGCAATACATTCTTCCCGGAAAAATGTGCACGGTAAAGGTTGCATACCGCTTTTTCAGTACGGTCAAAATTTACCAGCCCTTTTTGATTTACGTGCGGAATGGCATCTTTTCTTCTTTCAGATCCAAAATCAGCATAGTTCCATGCAGCAAAACCAGCAAGGTAGGGGATACGCATCATCTGATCCAGGTAGGACGCATGCATAATCACCTGGTAATCTTCAGAATAATCCCATGGTACTGGTGATTCTGTGTGGTTCCTGGCATCTGTACCGGGACCGTATTCAGAAACGATCAGCGGTCTTTCGGGATATCGCTCGTGTTGTTCAGCAAGGAATGGTGACAAGTCCTCCATATGGTGATAATACCAGCCGAAGTAGAGATTCCAGCCCAGGACATCTGCCACATCTGCCAATCCATACTTGTTATAACCTTCATTGTAGTGGATGGCCATGACAGTGTGGTGGTCCGGCGCCTCTTCTTTTGTCAGCACTTCCAGTTGATTGGCAAGTTCCAGTGTTGCACCGGCAATTTGTGCTTTTTCCTCTTCCGGCAGATCATCATCACCCAGCATATTAATGAGGACTTCGTTCATATATCCGTAAAAAACCATGGATGGATGGTTCCTGGTCTGCCGGATGTGTTCCCGTTGCATAACCAGGCAATTGTCCGTGAATTCCTGTGTCTGCGTGATCCTGTTCACCACCGGGATTTCGGACCAGACCAGCAGGCCCAGCTGATCGCACATCCGGTATACTTCAGGAGCCTGGGGGTAATGTGCCAGGCGCACAAAGTTGAATCCCAGTTCCCTGATGCTTCTGAAATCGTTCCTGTGGTCCGCGTCAGACAGCGCATTGCCCTTTCCGGGAAGGTCCTGGTGCCGGTTTGTTCCGATCAGTTTGAGTGGAGCACCGTTTAACAGGAAGCGGTTCTGTTCGTCAAAACCAAACCAGCGCAGTCCGAGCGGTAAAATGAGCTCATCAAGCACCCCTGTTCCTTTTCCTTTGTCCCTGATCCGCACGATCACATTGTATAGATGCGGATCGTCAGGAGACCAGAGCAACGGATCCGTAATCAGTATGTCATCAGTCTGGATATCGATGTTTTCACCCGCAGCAAGTTTGACTTGTTGTGTATTCACTGCGACCATATTTTGATGGCGATCGGTAAGGATCGTTTCCAGTAATACGTGCTGTTTTTTTGAATGATTATTGGTGAGCTGACCGGAAAGTGATATGGCAGCTTTCTCCTGGGAGATGTGTTCTGTTTGAATGAAAATCCCATCAGAAGCATGGTTGTCCATATCGAAATGGACTTTTTCAGTAGCGATAAGCCGCACATTCCGGTAGATCCCCCCGTAGAATGTAAAATCGGCTCTCAGTGGTGGGATATTGTCATTGTGCGCGTTGTTTACCCTGACAGTTAAAAGATTCTTATCACCAAAGTTCAGGTATGGAGTAATGTCGAAACGAAACGCCGTGTAGCCCCCTGCATGATTTCCCGCATTCTGATGATTGACGTATACGTCGGTTTCCTGGTTGGCGCCTTCGAAGTGGAGATACACCTTTTTATCATTCCATTCTGATGGGATGTGGATAGTTTTTGCGTACCAGCCTGTTCCCTTGTAGAAGCCACTGATTTCATCCGATGCATCCTTATTGTTCCATGTATGGGGCAGGTTGATTTGCTCCCAGGCTTCAAGGTTGGTGAAATCATGGTTTTCAACCAACGCACCTTTCAAGAAAAACCATCCTGAATTGATCGTATGATCGATCCTTTGCGATAACGTATTTAACGAAACTCCAACAAGGAAAACAGCGAATAGGAGAATAGTTTTTCTCATGTATCGGGACTTATCAGCGGTTAAACAGATTATTGAACGGACGATATACTTTTAAAATGAACATCGCCTGAATCGCAGGCTGCAATAATATCGGGGGTGAAGAAAAATACAGGGGAAAATTCTCAGTTCATCCAAATTTTCCCCTGCATTTTCAATATTATTACTTCAGGATGATCCGTTCGATCTCTCTCTGGCTGCCTGTTTTCAGCTCCAGCAGGTACAATCCTTCTGAGAGGTCGTCTGCAGACCACACTTTCGTGTGCTTACCAGCCGGCATATCCGCGTTGACCAGGGTTGTGACCACCTGTCCAAGCGCATTGTATACCCTGAGTGTTGTTTGTCCTGGCTGGTCTACATTGAATTCCACCGATGTCTGTGTACTGGCCGGATTAGGATAGGCTTTCAGGCTGTTGTTGATGCCAATGACCGGGTCATTAATACCTGCGGCTACTGGATTCACGAGGCCTGATTTATAGGCTAAATAGTCAATATCAATCGCACCGCTTTCACCTGTGTTCTTGAATGCCATCCATACATAGGACCAGTCACGGAAGGATTGGCGTCCTGCTGTCACATCGAATGTTTCAGCTGCGGTATCATCGCCATCCATCCAGATTTTCACCTGGTGGGTTCCCGTTCCACCCGGACTGATCTGGATCCAGAATTCATGCCAGACGGTCGGATCAAGGTTGATCTTGTTCACTGTGGTTGATTCAGTTAAGTGCTGGGGCATCCCAACTTCCTTGGCTGGCTCGGTTCCGTTGAGCAGGTTCATGTATAAACCGGCACCACCGAATGAACTGATTGTGTCATCATCAAACTCTGTCAAAAAGGTAAATCCTATGGTTTTCTTGACATCGTTAACCCATTGGCTTACAGTAATTGGCGCATACCCGCTTCCATCGATTTCATACCCGTCACCTTCCGCTGGGTATGGCACCTCCTCGTCACCGTAAAGATTATCTACACCTTCAGTTGGGATCCTCGCCTTGAATGCCATGGTAAATCCATCGTCAAGGATAGCTGCTGACGAATCCAACCCGGCATGCGAAACACACTGGATAAATCCGATCTTCCTGTTGCTCAACCCGTTTTGAGGGTTTTCCTGTTCCAATGTACGCGGATCTCCTGTATCCTGTATCCTGAGATAGCTGCCGGTAACTTCTGTAATGATCCCCGCACCTCCCGGTGCAGACATCGGGGTTGCCGGAGCCGAGTAATCCCATTCAAAACTGCTTCTCGAAACCTCATAGGTACCATCGAGACCAGCCTCTGCTGCAGTATCGGCCACATCTCCGTTGTAAATGTAATCCCAACCCCCGGTTGGTTCTAAAAATTGCGCTTTACTTAGCATTGAGATACTAAGAAAGATTACCAGTAGTGTAAATGTTCTTGATTTCATAATTTGTAGTTTAAATTAAAAAAATAATGATTATTTATTAGTTATGTAATTTTTTATGTTGGTAAATACTGTTTGCCTTTTCTACAAAGACAAACAGCATTTTATGTTCATGTAGAAGAGAGATAATAATACCCGAAGCCATTATCTGTCAAGAAAGACTGATTTCGGAATTATTATGTATAATCCCAAAATAAGTCGCTATTCTCCAAGGGGTTCCACATTATCTTCATAACCGGGATACCCGTAATTCTGGTTGATTCTTCCCTGGGAATTGGATGCGATTACATCTTCGGATATCGGCCAGAGGATGTGAAAGGGTCGCATCGTCCAGGCATATTCCTGGTATTGATAATTCGTTCCGAAATATTCGTTCTTCTCCATGACCCTGTCGTAATAGAAGTTGGATTCATGAATCGTTTCAAGGGAATAGCCTCTTAAGCCTAATTTGGCCATAACGAATGCGATTCGGGTTAGCTCTGATTTCCTGCCTTCTTCAAAAAACAGTTCCCTCGCTCTTTCATCCAGGATGGTTTCAATCGACATATCAGCTGCTGATAAAGGGGAGGCATTCACACGGTCGCGTATCATATTTACATCATCTGCCGCCAGTCCCATCTCATTTTTCCAGACATGTGCTTCTGCTCTCAGCAGGTACGTCTCAGCCAATCTGAAGATGTACCAGTCTGAATGTCCGCCGTAGGGATTCATTCCCGCTCCCTGGGGCCGGTCCTGGTCATCCACGAAGGCTTTGCAATACATAAAAGGATCCCAGCATTTTAACGTATCTGTACAGTATTCTTTCTGAACGGGCTGTCCAAAGAAATCTGAAGAGGGGTTATTGTAATAGATGGAATCCATTGGAAACCAGTTGGGCCACTGGTGCCTCACATCGCTTCCTGCATCGTGCCATATCTCACGTGCGTGGTACTGCGTCATTTTGAATTTACCTATTCCCCTGCCGGTGATGCTGATCAGCGGTTCACCTTCAAGTCCATCGGTACACCCCCGGCTTCCTGAAGGATCCAGCATTTCCGCCCTGTACCAGGCAGGCACCAGGTATCGTCCACGCCTTGATCCGCGGTCAGTACCGCCCTCCAGCAAATACCTGTCCTGATATACCAGGAGTGCTTCTTTATTTTCCGGTAAGGAAATATTCTCTTTCTGGAAAAGGTCCCAGAAGACATTCTTTTCCGAATCTCCTGCGTCAACACCAAACCTGCTGGTCATCAGTTGATGTTCTGAGCCCTCAATCACTTCTGTGGTCATAGCAATCGCCTCATCGAAATCTGCATTGGTCAGATAAAGTTTTGCCAGCAGGTGTTTGCCAGCAGCACTGTTTATTTTACCTGGAATGACACTTTCCGGAAGCCACTCAACAGCAAATTCCATGTCCTCGATCATCTGATTAATGATCCTGTCTCTCGTGGAAGAATAAAAATCAAGTTTTGGGAAAGTTGTTTCCTCCAGGATCAACGGTACGTCGCCATATTGGTTGACCAGTTTATAGTACCAGTAAGCACGGTGAAAATATCCTTCAGCGAGAATCATATTTTTAACCTCTTCCGGTTCTTCCATGTCTGGAGCCCGTGTGATGACAATATTTGCAGAATTGATCCCGTCAAAAGCACGTTCCCAGCTGCGATCAGTGTCACCGACATCACTTGGAAGCATTTCCAGTGTGAGGTCGATCATACCCCCCGCCATCCCGGCG
>CAZPTO010000210.1:0-6502 GCA_964589155.1 uncultured Bacteroidaceae bacterium
TTAGTTCACTCCTGTATTTGGAGGCGCTTTTACCGGTAAACTCTTTGAAGAGCTTGTTGAAATGTGAAAAATTATTGAACCCGCATTCATAACAGATGTCGGTGATACTTTTTGTGGTCTCAGACAAGAGCCTTCTTGCCTGCACAATACGGTATTCATTTACAAATCGTGTAAAAGTTTTTCCAGTTGATTTTTTAAAGTACCTGCAAAAAGCCGGGACCGTCATGCTGGCCACATCCGAGATCTCTTTCAGTTGAATCTGCCGCTCGAAATGCTGGTTGATGTGTTTGTAGATCCCATCAATACGGTTGCTGTCCTGCTGTGTGGCTTCAAAAGTGAATCCTTCTACGTTCAGTGTGGTATATGCCTGTGCAAGAGAAAGTTCGTGAAGAATTTCCAGGAGGTTGATGATCCTTGTAAATCCCTGGACACTGGCCATTTCCTTGATGCGTGGTCCTATTTCTTTCTTGACCTCGGGCTGAAACAATACGCCCTGCTTCGCCCGTTCAAACAAGCCTGCGATGGATCGCATCTCGGGCAATGCAAGAAACGTTTCGCCCAGGAAATCAGGTTTGAACTGGATCACAGTTTCCGATCCTCTGGGTGTAAGCCTGTCACTGAATCCATGATGGGGAAGATTTGCACCGATCAGTAACAACTGGCTGTTGTGAAAATAAGAGAGGTGGTTGCCGATGTGGCGCTTGCCCTGTCCCTTGTCAACATATACCAACTCAAGCTCCGGATGAAAATGCCAGGAGGCCGGGTATCTTATCACCTGTTCCGAATGCCGGAATACAAAGACCGAATTGTCCGGGCCTGCATTTATATTTTCAAACGATGGTTTCTTCTGTAACATAATTCTATCTTCATTTTAAATATCAGTATCACAGAGATTGCCAGCAGGGCGAATCCTGTGCTTCTTCGCTCATCCGTGGAGCGCTGAAATGTCTTTACGCAATGATGCGCGTTTCGTTGACAAAAATAATTGCATTTCGTATTCCGCTTACTATACATAATTAACCTGATTATGTTCAAAATTCACCTCATTTACTTCTGGAGACTAATCTGTTGTTAATTTAGTATACATATTGATCAAGTCTGTTGTTAATTAAGACCTGCATGTCTCTTACTTTTGTCATGTATTTCAAACCTAAAAAACAGAAGATATGAAAGAAATGAAAAAGAGCATTGCAGCGTTGTTTATTCTGGGTGCTTTGATGACTGGCAATACGATATATGCAAACGGTACATCAACCTCACCCTCTGAGATTCCGGGAAAAACCACCAGGGTTACTTTTGCCAATGTGGATAATGGAGCGGAATTATTTATCAAGGATAGCAACGAGCGAACCATTTATAGTGAAAAGATCACACATGCAGGGTTGTATGCAAAGTCATTCGACTTTTCGAACCTTCCGCCTGCAACCTATTATTTTGAAGTGAATTCGGAGGATTCCATCAGGATCTATCCTTTCAAGGTATCAGATGCACAGGTGATCATGATGGATGGTGAGCGTTACAGCATCGCGAAACCAAAAATTGTGCTGAGCGGGAACAAGATGTACCTCACAAAGGATGTAGCAGGACAGCAGTCGGTTATGATCGACTTGTTTTATGAAGGACACACCCTTGCTTACACGGAATTTTTGAACATCGAAAATGAACTGAAGCGGGTGTATGATTTCTCCACCAGCAAACGGGGAGCATACTATGTCGTGATTCATACGGATGACAGGACCTTCAGGGAAAGAGTCAATATTACCGGTACGTATTGGTAGCCAGAAAATGGGTTGCTTGAATAAGTACGCATTAAGCTGATAGAATGCGTCCCGGGAGTGGCTTCAAAACCATCTTCCGGGACGCTTTTTTAATTCTGCCAGGTAATGCTGGCATCCCTTTTTTTGACTCAATTCTGGCTGTTCTGAGATGAATAAGAGGGGATCGTATCTATAGAAACTGAATCCCCCGGGCTGCTTCAATCCTTTACACAGCGAACGGAGAAGCCGTACTCCTTCATGATGTAGTACCGGTTGAATGCATCCTGTTCAGAATTCATTGACCGGACAAGGGCATCTGAATTACCTGCCTCGGTAGCAGACCACCACCTCCCTCCAAGGGTCAGATAGCTGAATGTGCCTCCATCGGTCCGCTCACCTGCCGGCAGGGCGCCGAATCCGTAGTCATCCGTTCCATGACCGCCGCTGTCCCAGCCGCTGGTTGTTTTGAGATGGAGTCCGACAGATTCCCAGTCATCATTGTCTTTAAAATATCCCCCGTTGTCCTCACTGATCCATGCAGCCAGTTCCTCCCATTCATCATCGGTGGGCAGGTGCCAGCCATCCGGACAGGCATTTTCTGCAGCCGGCCAGTTGTATAACACGCCGTATGTTTTGTAGTTATCTGTGATTTTTACCTTTTCTGCGCCCGTGCCCTGGTAATCATATACATAGTACTTGGGAAGCGTGTAGGACTCATCCGATGAGGGGCTTACCTCCGGCAGATATGCCAGGTTCTCTGCCATCCAGACCTGGTCGCCGATTTTCACTGTTTTATACTCTTTATCGTCCCGGGGATCAACGAAGGTCCCCTCAGCTGCCGGTTCCCCTTCATTCAGGATCACCACCAGTTCTTCAGATACAGAGGCACCATCGTTGTCGATTGCAGTCACTTTTACAGATTGCACTCCTTCTTCTTCGCCGGAGCTGTCCCACGTGTAGTTGTAGGGAAAACTTGCCGCGGAGCTGACCCCGACATCGTTGATATAGAAACGCACCTCGTCGATGGTTCCGTCAGGATCATTCGCCTCTGCGGAGATCACGATCTCATCTCCTGCATTGAATTCAGTTCCGTTTTCAGGGCTAAGGATCTCTATGGCGGGAGGTTGGTTTTCTGCTATGAACTCACAGCCAGTGAACAGGGAAACGAAAAATACAGATAACAGAATAGTTGTAGTGTGTTGCATACGTTTTTTATTTTTTGATTTGACTACTGTTGTGACTCTTAAAAGTAATGGATCATCATCAGTATACATGTTAAAAGAATGCTAAAACTTTCTGACGGCCCTGTTCATTTTAACCGGTTCAGGAAAGCCGGATACCCGGTGAAAATTGGATATTCGCATGATTATATTAAATAGTTGTTAAAAAATAGGAAAATAGGATGCAAATATCTTATTTAGATCATATAATCTGAAATCAAACAAATCCTTAACAAAATGAAAAGCATTCGGTACACTGAAAAAATGAACAGAAAAACTTTCAAACTCCTCACCCTTATTCCGGTACTTACTTTGTCGCTTTTCCTGGGCAGTTGTGAATTAATCGGCGATCTGGCAGATCCTGAGGGCACTGCAGAACTTGATGGAAAATGGTTCCGGGTCGAAAGCAACAATCCTGCAAATGACAATATGGTGATTGAGGTGGAAAATTCTGCCGGGGTCATTACCGATAATGCGAATGCTACTAGCTTCAATGTCGGGGATGTGAAATGGAACAATATCACCGCTGTATCCGAAACCGTTTTTGACTACGAGGAACTCGGAAGTGACGGAGCCTACTACGATGCGCAAATGGAACTTGCAGATGATACAACACTACTGATTTCCATAGTGTCAGCAGGTGCAGGGAATACCCAGAAATGGTTGCGTGAGGGGTCTGTGTATGCCGCGCCTGCAGTGACCACGGTGCTGGATAACAACATCAGTACACCTACAACACTTTTAGACGGACCCGCGGAAGTGGACTATCTTGTTGAGGGCGTCGTGGATATCACCGCTGCGCTGACCATCGAAGCAGGAGTGGTGATCGAATTTGCCGAAAATGCAGGTTTTGGTGTGTATGACAATGGTACGATCAACGCGATCGGCGAAACCGAAAAAAATATTGTGTTCCGGGGGGTGCAAAATGTGACAGGTTTCTGGCGCGGCATCCATATTGAGACCCGCTCATTGAGCAATGTCTTCAATCATGTTCAAATCAGGAATGCAGGATCCAATTATGTGTATTGCTGCAACGACAAAGCCAGCCTGTTTTTGAAAGGCGGTTTACTTTCACTGGATAACACGGTAATTGCCGATGGCGGCGGATCCGGGCTTGTGATCAAAGGAGATGCAGAATTTGGCAGTTTGACAAATATAACGATCACCGGGCATGATGAATATGCTGCGATGACAACAGCAAATGCACTTCGCTTCTTTGGTGATCCGGGAAGCGATTTCAGCGGAAATTCTGACGATTTCATCTACATCAACAACGCGACCCTGGATGAAGAATTCACCTGGAGGTCAGCGAATGTTCCATATTTGCTCCAGGGTGAAGTTCTGGATGTGACCGCACCACTTACCATTGATGCCGGAACGGTCATCGAGGTGGAATCTGATGGAGGGATCGGTGTGTATGACAATGGTTCGTTAAAAGTGACAGGGTCTTCCGGAAGCCCGGTCATCATCCGTGGCAAAGAAGCCCTTGCCGGATACTGGCGTGGCATTCATATGGAAACCAACAGCGTCAGTAACAACCTGGATTACCTGGAGATCTATGATGCCGGATCCAATTATGTCTATTGCTGTAATACAATAGCGGCGCTGTTCTTCAAAGACGGAAGATGTGCTGTCACGAATGTCACCATCGGGAGGTCATCGGAGTACGGAATCTACGCCGGGAAGACCTTTGAGTTTACCGATTATTCCAATGTGACAGTAGAGTCGGACCTGGAACCGCTGTATATTGCCGCTGAGAGGGTGGGGGAGATCGAAGCGAATGGAAACCTCACCGGGGGAACTTCACACAACTATGTCAGGCTCCTGGATTCAGATATTTCGTCCGATGTGGTGTTCAGAGACCAAAATATACCCTACCTGGTTGATTTTGTGCTTGATATCACGAATGCACTCACCATTGATGCCGGAGTAGAAATCGTGTTCATGCAGAGTGGTGGCCTGGGTGTATATGATGCAGGTTCCCTGACAATGAACGGAACATCTTCACAAAACGTTGTTCTTACAGGATTTCAGGCAGTCCAGGGGTACTGGCGGGGAATCCATTGTGAAACCAACAGCCTGGCCAATTCCATCGACCATGCCCGGATCCTGTATGCGGGAAACAATTATGTCTATTGTTGTAATGACAAAGCCGGATTATTTGTGAAGAGTGGGATTTTCACCCTTACCAATTCTGAAATATCCCACAGCGGCGGATACGGTGTGGTTGTGAGGTCTGGGGCTGAACTCACCGAAGCTGGAAATACATTCAGCAACAATGCAGAGGGAAACATTGGTAGCAAGTAAATGAATACTCCGACGGAGCTAACCTTAAAATTCATCCGGGTCTGGAGCGTCACTCTGCATGAGCCACGGCGATCGTAACCCTTCATCGGAATGGGGGTATTGCCTGCAGGCATTGATGCATCAGTAGAAGGCAACTACTTTTTCCAGCGCTTCATCACGCTCACGCACAGGCAGGATCACCCAGTCGTGGACCATCTTTCTCTTTACGGTCAGGTCAACAAAGGTGTTGCCTGCGGCTGCTGCCTTTTCGATCAACCGGATACAATCCGGATAGAAAAGCTCATGCGTGCTGACGAATACTTTGATCCCATGGAGATCATTCAAATCTCCATAAATCGGGGATAGTCTCGGATCCTTCATATCCAGTCCGCCCGAATAAAGTTCTCCGCATGCTGCAAGCCCTTCCCTGTGCAGCAGTACATCCTTATCAACCTGGGTATCGATCCCTGGATTGGACATGCTCGCATCCAGCCATGGGGAGAAGAGGACGGTCTTTTCAGGTCTTCTCTCCACACGGTTATCCCTCAGACGTTGCAACAAGGCGAGCGCCAGTCCGCCGCCCGCGGAATCTCCCACCAGGCAAAATATATCATCAGGATATGCTTCTGTCAGCCTGGTGTATGCCTGCTCAAGCACGGCAAGACTGGTCAGGATATCATGTTCGGGTGCCAGGGGATACCCGATAAATGTCACCCGGTAATCATATTCAAGTGCAAGGAGCTCGATCAGTTTACGGTGTCCTGCATTGGCCTCTGTTACATAAGCGCCCCCGTGCAGAAAGAAAATATGTTTCCGGGTATTGGGAGATGCATAGATGGTCAGCATGCTGAACTCATTTATGTTGCGCCCGGTTACTTGCAGTGACCGGTGCAGCTTTCTCTCCGATACAGCTTTCTTTCCACGCGGCGGGTCTTCCACCAGCTTATCAAAGATCTGTTCATTGAGATTGGCGATATCAAGCGCTTTATAGATCAGCTGCGACCTGGTGCTTGGTTTCGTCTCCTTTTCAGTAGTGCATTGTACGCAGGCCAACAACGAAATACCAAATATCAGGAAAAGACCAAAGAAGTGCTTGTTTCTTGATTTGGTACTTATATGATTTTTTTCACTGCTGACTTCAGCGGTTCTTCTCATTGCTTTCAATGCTACCTGGTACACTAGAAGGCTAAAATTAAACAATAATATTAATTAATAATTATATATATGGAAAAAATAACA
>CAZPTO010000211.1:0-6496 GCA_964589155.1 uncultured Bacteroidaceae bacterium
CCCAGATCGCAAGAACCGGAATCTTGTATTCTATCCGTTGAACTATGGGGCCGGTTATTTACGGCTCACAAATGTACCAATATCTTTTAAGAACCCACCGGGATTACTCGAACGCTAAGCGTTCTCGTGAGCTCGCTCCTTACGTCGCTCGGTTCGAACCCAGATCGCAAGAACCGGAATCTTGAATGCTGGACGTTGAACTGTGGGGCCGGTTAATAAAGTGACCAAAGGTAATGATTATTCTCCTTCCTGAAAAGCTTTATAAAACTTCAGAAACAATATTTCACCCAATACCGGGATAATTGATGACTGCTTGTGATTCTGTTTCCGCTTTACCTCACCGGCTTGCATCAGGTCTTCTGATTAACGACCTTTTATTGTGTCCATATTTGCTAAATATAGACACCTTTGATATCTTTGAAAATAAAAGATTTCAACCATGAATGTAAGTCTCACAGAAAAACAAAAAAAATACATTGCAGCACAGCTTTCAAGTGGAGATTATCAGAACGCCAGCGAAGTTGTACGCGAAGCATTACGTTTGCACGAATTATATCGAAATAAAATGCTTGAGGAATTGCGATCTGAAATTACCAGTGGGTGGGACGGACCTTATAGCGAGCGCAGCGTCACAGATATTGTCAATGCCAGGAAACAAGCATATAACAAATGACCCGGCTCCCTATAAAATACCGACTTTCCCTGTCGGCGGAACATGACCTGGAAGAAATTTTTGATTATACTGTTCGGGAATTCGGTATTGACCAAGCTATAACTTATGTGAGTGATTTTGAAGAAGTGTTTGCAAGTCTGGCTGCTCATCCCGAACTTGGCAGAAAAAGGGACGAGATCAGGAATGGATTAAGAAGTTTTATTAAGAATCGACACATCATATTCTATCGTATCTTTAAAAGTCATCTCATTATTGTACGAATTCTGCATTGTAGCAGAGATATTATTAAGTTTGTCTGAACGAAAAAAGATATCAGCATCAATTCCTATTGAACCGTTACTAGCTTCTGCACCTCTTCCCAGTCCATAACAATCAATACCGCTTCGAAATCTTCATCCGGGACATACTCAAGCACATACCGTATCCGTGAAGTGAAATTCGGATGCGTGGAGACGATCTCAAATTTTTCAAGCAAAGCATTGTCTTTCTCCTCTTTTAACTTTCGAAAAAAGGTGGCAAGGGTACGGGGTTCAATATACGCATCCTCCAGCAAAGCACAGGCAAATCTGTCTGCTTCCTCCTCCTGGCCCCGGTCAAAACCAGTGGAGGCCATGATCCGTGTCAATTCGCCGACAACAAACTGGTCTCCGGAGGTCAGGACCGCGATCCCGAGTTCCTTCACCAGGCGGGTAACGACATGTCTTTCCTCAACGTGGGCCATCTCATGGGCAATCACCGCCGCAAGTTCTTCGGCCGAACCGGCAAATTCAACCAGGCCCGTGGTGATCAGGATATTCGCCCCTGGCAGTGTGAATGCATTGATCATCGGATCTCTGACCAGTATATATCTATAAGTGTACTCTGAATCCTCCATTGCATTTTCCAGGCGCAGACCGATGGCTTTGATGGCGGCACCGACCTCTTCCGATTCCACAACAGTAAAACCAGGATCCTTACTGAGCAACTCCAGGTACCTGGCGCCGAGCTCCTGCTCTTTTTCAACACTCAGCAACTCCACCTTTTCAGGAAATACAGGAAAAAAAGAGATGATCCCCCAGATGCATCCGAAGATCACCAGGAGGATCAACAGGTCCCGCAACATGGATTTTCTCATGATCAGATTTTTGGAGGTTCGTTGACACGCGGACCGGTGGCCTTCTCTTCCCTCACCCGGTATACCTGGGCGTAGGCTACCTTCCCGAAAAAAAGAAAGTAATAGAAATAACCTTTCCTGGCCTGCACTGCGCCCACGATACTGAAGATGAGATACACCAGGTTGGCCACAGCGACCATCACCACGTACCCCCAAAATACCTCGTTGAATGGATATTCCTTCACAAGGTTGGTGATGATCCATACAACCAGGCCGATATTCAGTAAGGTCACCGGGATCTGACTGTACAACGATTGAAGGGTGTGGAACTGAACAAACCTACCCTTTGATTTATTTAGAAAATAATAAATAATGGCTGCCACCAGGTTAAGAATGGGGAGCGGTAGACCCAGCGCGGCAGTGGCGAACATCATGAAATAGGCACCCATGGCATCTTCGCGCTCGCGCACATCAAGATCACCGGGCTGGGGTAACGGATGGTAATTCATCTGTTTGTCTTTTATTAGTCAGATAGCACTCGCCACGACAAGTTTATTGAATATACACTTCCCCCCGATGTAAGGGAACCACAGACGGGAGTATAAAAAATGTTGCCATGGCCCCAATCAATGTCAGACGTTCGGTTCTACATTGGTGGGCTCTACCTTCTCTTCGGGCAGTTCATCTCCGGTAAATGCAGGGTACGTGTCGGTCATATATTGCATATACAACATTACCCGGGTCTGCCAGCGGACCTGTCCGACAACCCAATTGTGCATATCCTCGGGATACCTGCCAGTGAACAATACCACCCACCAGGCAACAAATGCAAGAATGCCTACCCAGATTCCACGAAAACCAAGGATGAAATAATGTGGAATGATAACGTAAAACAGACCCAGGAAAAACCGCAGGAGGACCAGGCCCCTGTCAACCTTCTCCGGATAGGGAACATTCAGGTCTGTATATTCATCTGTTCCATTGATTCCGAAAGATGGATACCCGTCTGAGACATTGTAGGCTCTTGCAGACAACCTGACGGTCCATTTCAGCAGTCCCACCTGGTACTCGAACATGCTCTGGGGGTAACGACCGGTAAAAAGAATGACCCAGAAGGCCACGAACTGGAGAATAGCTCCCCAAATGGATACGAAAAAGAGCACAAAATAATGTGGAATGTAGATGTACAACCATCCAAAGAAGGTTCTTAAGAGAAGTTCTCCGCGGGAATACTTCTCCTGGTGTTTGATTACTAATCTCATAATTTTTTGATTTGGTTTTTAGTCCATTAAAGTTCTAAAAAAAATCAAGATGTACAAAAAATGAGACTGTTAACAATATCATAAATAGCCAAAAGCCTATATCATGAGCGTGCGCGAAGACGATTGTTCATCGGGTTTATATCTGCAGAGCGGGTTAATCCAGCTTCAGGACAGCGAGGAATGCACTTTGCGGGACTTCAACATTCCCTACCTGGCGCATGCGCTTCTTGCCTTTCTTCTGCTTTTCAAGCAGCTTGCGCTTCCGGGTGATGTCACCGCCGTAGCATTTTGCGGTTACATCCTTCCGCACCGCCTTTACCGTTTCGCGGGCAATGATCTTGGCACCAATGGCAGCCTGGATTGCCACGTCAAACTGCTGCCTGGGGATCAACTCTTTTAGTTTTTCACAAATCCTGCGTCCGAAATCATAGGCATTA
Source organism: uncultured Bacteroidaceae bacterium (assembly GCA_964589155.1). Lineage (GTDB taxonomy): Bacteria > Bacteroidota > Bacteroidia > Bacteroidales > M55B112. Next base: position 3,466 of record CAZPTO010000211.1, read on the forward strand.
TCGCGGTGGATCAGTGTGGACAGGGCATCGACCATCTCCCCGTTCAGTAAGATATCCAGTTTCACCAGGTCGGCTTTCTTTTCTCCTGTCATGTGATAGTCAAAAGAGGCATACCCACGCGAGATACTCTTGAGTTTATCGTAGAAATCAAAAACAATTTCAGCAAGTGGCATTTCAAAGGTAAGTTCCACCCTGTCGCTGGTAAGATATACCTGGTTTTTAAGCACACCCCTGTTATCCAGGCAGAGGGTCATGATAGATCCGACATATTCCGATTTGGATATGATCTGTGCAGAAATATAGGGCTCCTGGATCTCTTCGATCAGGGTCACCTCAGGCAGTCCCGAAGGATTATGGACCTCAACGGTCTCTCCTTTCGAGGTTTTTACCCTGAAAGAAACGTTGGGAACCGTGGTGATCACATCCATGTCAAACTCACGGTCCAATCTTTCCTGCACGATCTCCATATGTAGCAGGCCCAGGAATCCGCAGCGAAAACCAAACCCCAGTGCAGCAGAAGATTCCGGGACAAATGTCAGGGATGCATCATTCAATTGCAATTTTTCTATGGAGGCCCGCAGGTCTTCGTAATCATCCGCATCCACAGGGTATATCCCTGCAAAAACCATCGGCTTCACATCTTCGAACCCGGCAATCCGCTTATCGCAGGGACGTTCCACATGGGTAATGGTGTCCCCAACTTTTACCTCCCTGGAACTCTTGATCCCGGAAATAATATATCCCACATCTCCGGCGCTCAACTCCTTACGAGGTTCATTATTGAGTCGCATCACCCCGATCTCATCTGCCTCATATTCTTTTCCAGTTGCGAAAAATTTGACATGATCCCCTTTGCGTATAGTGCCGTTCATGATCCTGAAATAGGCGTAAATCCCGCGAAAGGAATTAAAGACCGAGTCAAAAATAAGTGCCTGCAAGGGTGCACCGGGATCGCCTGTTGGCGGTGGGATCCTGTCAATGATCGCCTGCATGATCTCTTCAGATCCAAGCCCGGTCTTCCCGCTGGCCTCAATGATCTCCTCCCGCGCACAACCCAGAAGATCCACAATCTGGTCCTTGGCCTCATCCGGCATGGCGCTGTCCATGTCCATTTTATTCAGTACTGGTATGATCTCCAGGTCGTGTTCAATGGCCATATACAGGTTGGAGATGGTCTGCGCCTGTATCCCCTGTGTGGCATCCACCACCAGGAGCGCACCTTCACATGCTGCAATGGATCGCGAAACTTCATAGGAAAAGTCCACATGACCGGGAGTGTCTATCAAATTGAAAATATAATCCTTCCCGGCTGCATGATGTTTCATCTGGATGGCATGACTCTTAATGGTAATGCCCCGCTCCCGCTCCAGCTCCATATTATCCAGCACCTGGTCCTGGAAATCACGCTCGGAAAGTGTTCCGGTAAGCATGAGTAACCTGTCGGCCAACGTACTCTTCCCATGGTCAATATGGGCGATAATGCAAAAATTCCTGATATGTTCCATCTGTGTTCCCAACCTCTGAATTTGAGGTACAAAGATATAAGAATTAAATGAAGTGATCAGCAACGGTAACCAAGAGTTTTTTGCCTGCTGCTACAGGCCCAATTCATATTCTTATACATTGTATTACAATGTGTTATAGAAGTAAATTAAAACTTCCTGTGCGAGGAACAGGGCGGTGGCTGTTCATTCGTTATAAAATAAAAATCTTTACATTTACAAAAACATCACTGCGATGAAAAAACAAATGCTGCTGCTCATCATAATGCTGCCTTTTATGACAAATGCACAGGAAGAAGTCCATAGTGAATTATGTATCATGAATCCGGAGACAAGAGAAGTAACCGTAGTCTATGATGCCAATTACCACCTGGAGGCCCCCAACTGGACCCCCGATGGAAAATTCCTTGTATTCAATTCCGGTGGGCTGTTATATAAGATCGCGGGTAAAGGCGGGCAGCCTGAACAGATCGATACGGGATTTGCCAACCGCTGCAATAACGACCATGTATTGTCACCTGATGGCAGTCAGATTGCACTCAGTCACATTGAGGCTAAAAGCCGGACTTCAAAGATCTATGTGGTACCCTTCAGTGGGGGTACTCCAGAATTGATCACAGCAAAAGGTCCCTCCTACCTGCACGGATGGTCGCCCATCGAGGATGAACTCGCATACTGTGCAAAACGAAACGGGGATTACGATGTGTATGTGATCGACATGAAAACAAAGCTGGAAGTGCAACTTACCAACACCCCCGGACTGGACGACGGACCAGAGTATTCTCCCGACGGGGAGTATATTTATTTTAATTCAACGCGGACAGGCACCATGCAGATCTGGCGCATGAAAACCGATGGCAGTGATCAGACACAACTCACCTTCGACAAATACAATGACTGGTTTCCACATCCCTCTCCAGATAACAAATGGATTGTTTTTATCAGCTACAATCCTTCGGTACCTGCCGGCAGTCACCCGCCAAACAAAGATGTGATGCTTCGGCGCATTAAGGTTACAGGCGGGGAACCGGAAACCTTGCTGGAGCTGTTCGGCGGACAGGGTACCATTAATGTACCCTCCTGGTCACCGGATTCAAAACAGTTCGCTTTCGTGAGGTACAGCTTGCAGGAATAGCTGCTTACTACTTCGCAACTTCTCATTTCCAGCTATCATCGCTATCCCACCTAATGTAATTCTTCCGGAAAACTGCTTCATTTACAGCTTGCTCAACATAATCTGATCATAACGTAAAAAGGGCAACCGGAAACCCGATCAGCCTTTGAGATTATAGCGTCTGTATAAGTGGTGATTACATCATGCCACCCATGCCGCCGCCCATGCCGCCGCCCATGCCGCCTGCGGGCATTGGAGGTTCATCTTCAGGCTCGTCCACGATCACACACTCGGTGGTGAGGAACATACCTGCGATAGAAGCAGCATTCTCAAGTGCCACCCTGGTTACTTTAGTAGGATCGATTACTCCTGCCTCGAAAAGGTTCTCGTATTTCTCGGTCCTTGCATTGTAACC
>CAZPTO010000212.1:0-6484 GCA_964589155.1 uncultured Bacteroidaceae bacterium
GGAGCCGTGGCATAGTCCTCCATGTATTCAGCAAGGGTCATCATTGCATTAGGAGTGCAGTATCGCTTGATGAATCCCGGTACAGAAAATTCCATGAAGTGTTCACCCGTCCTGCCTACCCGGTAACAAGCAGTACAAAATGAAGGGATATAGCCGGTATCGATCAGTTCATCCATCACCTCATTCAGGGTGCGGCTGTCATTGATCTCAAACTGTTCTGCATTGAGGTCCTGCTGGGTTTTGCTACCGGAATAGGCTTTTAATTCGATTTTCGTCCCACCGTCGATCTGTGACACGCCATATTTCAGCACCTCCTTGCGAATGTGTGCGGGTTCACGTGCAGTGAGGATCAGTCCGGTATATGGTACTGCCAGGCGCAGGATTGCGACCATCCGCGTGAATTCTTCGTCAGAAACCAGGTAATCTCCATCAACATTCACATTAGACGCTTTTTTAATCCTCGGAAAAGAGATGGTATGCGGACCTACATGGTAGACGGATTCAAAATGGTTGACGTGCCTGATCAGTGCCATCACTTCAAACCGCCAGTCATACAATCCAAAAAGTGCACCAATGCCTACATCGTCGATCCCGGCTTCCTGTGCCCTGTCCAGCGCAGTCAACCGGTAATCATAGTTCCTTTTCATGCCACCAGGATGATATTTGGCATAGGCTTCCCTGTGATAGGTTTCCTGGAATACCTGGTAGGTCCCGATCCCCGCTTCCTTTACGGTCCGAAATCCTTCAATATCCAATGGTGCTGCATTGATATTGACCCGCCTGATCTCACCATTTTCCTTTTTAACATTATACACCGCACGCACTGAATCGGCAATAAAATCAGCACTATATTTCGGATGCTCCCCATACACCAAAATGAGCCGCTTCTGACCGGATTCCTCAAGCATTTCTACTTCACTTACAAGTTCCTCCTTCGACAGTGTGGTACGTCGCTGATCGTGGTTAGAGCTCCTGAACCCGCAGTAGGCGCAATTGTTGGTACAAAGATTTCCAACATAGAGAGGGGCGAATAGCACGATCCTGTTGCCATACACCTGTTCCTTCAGCTGTCTTGCTCCCTCTTTGATTTCCCCGATCATATCCGGATCTGTGGTGTTGAGCAACAGTGCTGTTTCCTGCATCGTGAGCCGGTGCTTTTGCAGTGATTTACCGATGATCTCCCGCACCCTGGATGGATCCGGCTCGGCGTTGTGCAACATCTCTCCGATCTCTTTTTCAGAGATAAAAGGCTGCATCGGCTTATCCGGAATGGCATATGTTTGCGGATCGTATATCATTGTACTTAGAATTTACGATCCTGTGGAAATTTCCGTAAGAAATCTTTGATGACCTCTTTTCCTTCAGTGTTTCCTCAGGATCAGATACATTATTCAAGAATCCTTGACGACAGACCGGCCATCATCTCAGACAGCACAAAGGTAAGTATTGTTATTTGAATAACAATGAGGTTTTGAACTAAATATTTTGATTACATTCCGTATCTTTAAAAAAACTTTTCCAATGAGGATCCTGGCTACAATCATCTTCCTGATACTGAACAGTACTATCCTGAGCGCCCAGGAAAAGTCACCCCGGTACAGGCTGTCGGTCGGGGAACAATATTACATGTCACAGGAATTAAGCCAGGTAACGCAGACAGAGGAAGGAAACCTGATTGGTAACATAAGCCTTGATATCAGTAATACCCTTGAACTGGATGTGTCAGATGTTACGGCAGCGGGTAACTATATACTGGACTGCAGATACACTGCGCTGGAACTGGATTTTTTTGCCCCCCAGTCGGATATCGCCATCAGCAGTTCGAGCAGTGCATTCGGCCCCATCAAAATCCACCTCAACATGCTAAAAGGCAGTCCGTTCACCGTGTTGATGTCTAAACATGGAGAATTCCTGGAAATCATGGGTCTTGATTCCACAATCAATGCCTTATCCACACAACCGGATCAGGAGACAGGGGACAGGGACACCGGGGAACACAAGGCGGGAGATGTATCGCCAGGAGCTGTGAAGAAGAAAGGCTATGAAGATGGAGAGACGGGAGCACTTATTAAAAAGACCATAGGTGATGCATTCGGAGCTGCAGCCCTTAAAAGCATGGCCAATACAGCACTGCATTTTTATGATGATACAGCTGCTTCCACTTGCGTGAAAAAGACGGAGGTCCTGTTCAGCGGCAGACCCATTGAAATCACCAATAACTTTTACTACAATAAGATACAGGACCATTCCCTTCGCGTGCAGGGGGTCGGGGTCATTAGAGAAACAACGGCCAGGATCGAACTGAACGAGTTTGTGCTTGTTACAAGTTTAAAGGGAAATCAGACGTATGATTTTCTGTGTGACCTTCGTACCGGGTGGCCTGAAGAAGGGATGTCAAAACAGAAGATCCATTCGCTCTCCGGGATCAGAGATCACGATGAATTACCAGAAGGGTTGAAGATCCCTTCCGTAACTGAAACTGAATTTAGTTTCACCGGAGGAAAGAGATATGAATAAAAGAATGACACGACTGCTGTACATAGCTTCTTTTATGTTGTTGTTCCAGGGGGTGTTGTTTGCGCAGCCTTATAAAAACGCAGTTGGCGTGAGGGCCGGTTATTCTTCAGGTATTACTTTCAGACATTCCATCGACCGTGAATTCCTGGCCGAGGGTCTTGCGCTATACAACCGGCATGGATTCCAGTTTACCGCCTTGTACGGATACCAATTCTCGCCCTACGCAAAGGAAAGGTTATACTATTATGGTAATGCCGGCCTGCATATTGGCAACTGGGAAGAAGATTTTGCCCTGGGAGCCGCCATAGCTGTCGGTTCAGAATTTGTATTCCGGGATGCCCCTGTGATCATTGGCCTGGAATGGAAACCGATGATCAACATCTATCGTATCCTCGACTATGGTATTCCTGATATTGCAGTTACATTGCGTGTTTCACTGAACTGATTCCTTCGAATTTGTGCATCGAAGCAGACTGATGTAACCGTAATATTAAAAAAAATCGTATTTTAACAGGACATATTTTGTAATGGGAATCAACGTCGAATCAAACCAAACTACCATGCTGCCAGGATTTGAAGAGATCAAAGATGCTGTGAGGAGGGTAAAACCACATGTGCATAACACTCCGGTGCTGACATCCACCACGGTGGACAAAAGAACGGGAGCAACCGTTTATTTTAAATGTGAGAATTTTCAGCGGATGGGCGCTTTCAAAATGCGTGGGGCCACAAATGCGGTCCTGCAACTCTCCAAAACCGACCGCGCCAAGGGAGTAGTCACCCATTCTTCCGGAAATTTTGCACAGGCGCTGGCACTTGCTGCCCGTTCCCTGGATGCAAAAGCTTATATCATTATGCCGAAAAATGCCCCGGCGGTAAAAGTGGAAGCGGTAAAGGGGTATGGCGCTGAAGTCATTGAATGTGCTCCAACACTGGAGGCCAGGGAAACAACCTGCAAAGAGATCCAGGAGAAAACACAAGCTACCTTTATTCACCCTTCCAATGACATGAATGTTATCCTCGGCCAGGGAACCGCAGCGTATGAACTGATCAGGGAAGTGAAGGACCTGGATATATTTCTCACCCCTGTTGGTGGAGGTGGCCTGATTGCCGGCACCGCAGTGGTGCAGCACTATCTGCTACCGGAATCACAGACCATTGGAAGTGAACCATTCGGGGCTGATGATGCCTATCTTTCGCTTAAAATGGGAAAGATCCAGCCTTCTGTAAATCCTATTACCATTGCTGACGGACTGAAAACACAGCTTGGCGATCAGAATTTTCCGATCATACGCAAACATGTGAGCAATATTATCCGTGTTGAAGAGTCGGAGATTATCGAAGCAATGCGCTATATCTGGGAGCGGATGAAGATCGTAATCGAACCTTCCAGCGCAGTGGCAGTCGCTGCACTGTTCAGAAGAAGAGAAAGATTTTTAAAACGAAAGGTTGGGGTGATCCTCACCGGTGGCAATGTCGACCTTTCGAACCTGCCTTTTTGAAATGCGGGCGCATGATGCGCATGAACAGTCTTCCCAACAGCTGAAAACCGGCATTCAGCATTGTCATGCACACAAAATCATTATATCTATATATCTATTATACTGAGGATTACATAATATATTATTATTTTCGGGAAAATATTTTTTAAATCATACGATATTTTTCCTGTTCATCACATCAACAGGAAAAAACAAATGGTGAATACAGGAACCATAGAGATTCTGAAAAGGATGGATCGAATGATCCGGATGAAGTCAACGGGTGCCCCCGGGGATTTCGCGGGCAGGCTGTATCTCTCCGAAAGATCTCTTTACAATTACATCAGTGCAATGAAATCGCTTGGGGCACCGATCAGGTATTCCAGGACAGAATGCAGCTATGTTTATGATGAAGCGGGGCGGTTTGTAATCGAATTCAAACAACCAGCAGATCTCCAATATGCGACCTGATCAAAAAATAATTGAAGGCATCCGCGCCCACGACAGCAGCACCCTCAAGGAAGTCTACAGGGACATGTTGCCCTACATCGAGGCCTATGTTGTGCACCATGGCGGAACGACAGACCAGGCACGGGATTTATTCCAGGAAGCAATGATTATTATTTACAGCAAAATAGACGAAGGAAACCTGGAACTTCATTGCAAGTTCAGCACCTACCTCTATGCTGTTTGTAAAAGACTATGGATACAGGACCGAAAGAAACATTACCTGCGCACCAACAAATTAAAGGAGATCTCAGCAGTTTCAGAACCTGAGTCACCATACGGAAGAGCGGACATGGACGAGGCAAAGGAACTTTTTGAAAAACACTTCAGGTCACTTGCACCTGATTGTCAACTGATGCTGAGAATGCATTTCAACGGGCTCACCATTGAAGAAATTCGCAACGTAATGGGCATCAGTACAGTACACCATGCATCAGATAAAAAATATCGATGTAAGAAAAAGCTGATCGAACGCATCAAAGCAGATCCGTTATTCAGAAAACTAAAGAAATGAACAAGATCGAACCCATCATAAAATACCTTTCAGGAGAAATGGATCAGCAAGAAGCCAGCCGGTTTGACCTGTTGCGCTCCGCTGATCCTGAACTGGAAAAAACTTTTCAATCCATACAAAAGATCTGGGAGATCACCAGGGAGAACCTGATGCTGGAGGATCTTCCTGAAGAAAAGATCAGGGACCAATTGATAGCGGAAGTGATTGCCCAACATGACATTGAGCGGTATCGCGACCAAAAGCTTTCAAAAAAAGCCGAAACCTTCCGGTCATCGCTTGAAAAAGCAGAGGCTGCGGCACACCGACAAGAGGGTATGCAGGACGGCAGACCGAGATCGAAATGGTTACAAACATCAACGATCTTGCTGACTGCTGCATGTCTTGTATTGCTTTTCCTGGTATTGCGCCCTTCAACCAGCCTGCGTGAGCTGGCGGTATCCTATTATGATCCTGTGGAAAGCGAGCTGGTTTCTCAGTATGCCTTCAAGACAAGAAGCAATGAAGCCAGGGCATTGCAATTTTTCCGTGACAGGAATTTTGATGCTGCAAGGTATTATTTTGAAATAGACATGGAAACCATCAAAAATGATCCTATGGCACGGCTTTTCTATGGGATCACCTGTCATGAAACCGGTGATACAGAACAGGCCATCGCTGTGCTGGACCCCCTGGCACGTTCAACCATTTCAGACAGCACAGCAAAAGCTTCATATCATGCGAAATGGTATTTATCCCTGATCCTGGTTAATGAAGGAAAGACAGAAAAAGCGATTCCCTTTTTGATTGAATTATCGAGAACAGAAGGGCCTTTCAACAAAAACAGCACGCGGTTAATGCGTAAAATAGAGTAAATAAACACAGGTCGTTGATAACCTGCAAAAAACTGTTGTTAATTATTTTATATTTTTAACAAACCAAGGAGCAGGCTATGTCAACATTTCCTTTTTACCAGCAATTAGATGCGATGGACTGCGGTCCAACGTGTTTGCGGATGATCGCAAAGTATTATGGCAAGCATTTCACACTGCAAACACTCAGAGACAGGTCCTACCTGGCGCGGGATGGAGTTTCCATGCTTGGCATTGCAGATGCTGCAGAATCCATCGGTTTTAAATCCCTGGGGGCTGTCCTCACATGGGAGAAACTCAGCAAAGAAGCACCACTGCCGCTGATCGCCCACTGGAAGCAAAACCATTTCGTTGTCGTTTATAAAATCAGGAAAGACAAAGTATATGTTGCGGATCCCAAGGTTGGTCTGATCACTTATACAAAGGAAGAGTTCCTGAAAGGATGGCTAAGCACGACACAAAACGGGGAACGGAAAGGTTCTGTCCTGATGCTCCAACCGACTCCGGAGTTTTATCAACAGGATGAAGAAAAGAAAAAACAAAAAGGTCTTAAATTCCTGATCAGGTACCTGGTACCACACCGAAAACTGGGATACCAGCTAATCATCGGCTTAATT
>CAZPTO010000213.1:0-6483 GCA_964589155.1 uncultured Bacteroidaceae bacterium
CTCCGGGAGGTGATCTTTGAAATAGGCGGAGGAATCAAGAATGGTAAAAAATTCAAGGCCGTACAAACTGGTGGTCCTTCAGGCGGCTGTTTGACCGAAAAGCACCTCGATACGCCAATCGACTATGAAAACCTGGTAGCTAATGGATCAATGATGGGATCAGGCGGAATGATCGTGATGGACGAAGATGACTGTATGGTTTCCATTGCAAGGTTTTACCTGGACTTCACAGTGGAGGAATCCTGCGGAAAATGCGCACCTTGTCGCATCGGAAACAAGAGATTGCATGAAATGCTTGCCAGAATCTGTGAAGGAAAAGGGATAGAGGCGGATATCGACAGATTGCGCAACCTGGGTGAAGTGATTAAGGACACCTCCCTTTGCGGACTGGGTCAGAGTTCCCCCAACCCAGTGCTCTCCACCCTGGATAATTTTATGGATGAATATCAATCGCATGTGATTGATAAAAAATGTGAATCAGGTGTTTGCAAGGACCTTCTGGAGTACTTTATCCTGGAGGAACAGTGTGTAGGTTGTACAGCCTGTGCCCGTGCTTGCCCTGTGGGAGCTATTTCAGGCGAGCGGAAGGAATTACACGTGGTGAACCCTGCAATCTGCATAAAATGTGGTGCCTGTATGGAGAAATGCAAATTTGATGCAGTGGTCTTAAAATAAAGCAGAACCTTTAATAGAAATTGAAACATGGATCAAGTAAAATTAACTATAGACAGTAAAATGGTTGAGGTACCGGCCGGGACCACCGTATATAAAGCTGCGAAGGAGCTTGGGATAGATATACCGGTCCTGTGTTATATGGACCTCAAGGACCTGAATATTGAAAATAAACCAGGCGGATGCCGCATCTGCTCCGTGGAAATCGAAGGCAGGCGTAATCTTGCACCTTCTTGTTCCACCAATGTAGCAGAGGGCATGGTGGTAAAGACAAATAGTATGCGTGTGATCAATGCCCGCAGAACAGTGATGGAACTGATCCTCAGTGATCATCCCAAAGATTGTCTCACCTGTGCAAAATCAGGAAATTGTGAATTGCAGGATATGGCGATTAAACTGGGTATCCGCGACATTCCCGGGCAGGAATATGCGGAGATGTCCAGTTACAGGCTGGATACCTCTCCTTCTATAATCAGGGAGATGGATAAATGTATCATGTGCCGCAGGTGCGAAACCATGTGCAATGATTTCCAGACAGTAGGTGCATTGAATGCTGTGAATCGTGGATTTCATGCTGTTGTGGCACCAGCATTTGAAATGAACCTGGAGCACTCACCCTGTACATACTGCGGACAATGTGTTGCTGTTTGTCCGACCGGGGCACTTACCGAAGTGGATCATACGGCCAAGGTCATCCAGGCATTGAGTGATCCAACGAAAACAGTAGTGGTGCAAACTGCTCCTGCAGTCCGTGCAGCATTGGGTGAGGAATTTGGAATGAAACCAGGAACCCGGGTCACGGGACAAATGGTTACAGCATTGAAGAATCTTGGATTTGATTATGTGTTTGATACAGATTTTGCAGCAGACCTGACTATCATGGAGGAAGGGACCGAGTTACTGGATCGTCTTACGAAACACCTCAATGGAGACAAAAATGTAAACCTGCCTATCCTGACCAGTTGCTGCCCTGGGTGGGTGAATTTCTTTGAATATCATTTTCCGGAGATGAAAGATATTCCCTCCACGGCCCGTTCGCCGCAGCAAATGTTTGGCTCAATTGCTAAATCGTATTTTGCGGATAAGATCGGGGTAGACCGGAAAGAGATGGTGGTGGTTTCTATTATGCCCTGCCTGGCGAAAAAATATGAATGTCAACGAGATGAATTTAAAGTAGACGGGAATCCGGATGTCGATTATTCTATCTCCACCAGGGAACTGGCACACCTGATCAAGCAAGCTAATCTTGACCTGGTGAATATGGAGGACAGTGATTTTGATGCGCCACTGGGAGAATCCAGTGGGGCAGCTGTGATCTTTGGTGCTACCGGTGGCGTGATCGAAGCTGCCACAAGGACAGCTTACGAGGTGCATACCGGTAAGACGTTGGAATCAGTAGATTTCAAGCAGCTCAGGGGGCTGGATGGGATCAGGTCCGCAACCGTTGATTTTGATGGTGTGGAGATCAGGATCGGGATCGCACATGGCCTGGGTAACGCCCGAAAATTACTGGAAGAGATCAAGGCAGGCAAATCGCATTACCACGCCATTGAGATCATGGCCTGTCCGGGAGGTTGTATTGGGGGTGGAGGTCAACCTTTGCACCATGGTGATTCGGATATTTTGAAAGCGCGCACAAAAGCAATTTACCAGGAGGATGAGGGTAAAACGTTGCGGAAATCTCATGAGAATCCCTACATCATTAAACTTTATGAAGAATTCCTGGATCAACCGATGAGTGAAAAAGCACATCAACTGCTGCACACACATTATTTTGAGCGAAAAAAAAAGGTATTTGAAGTATAGAATATAATAAAGCTGAACCATGTCAAGCGTAAAAGTCGAATTAAGGAAAGATCAGGTAAAGAAGATCCAAAGCTTTTGTGATGAATTCAACAACGAGCACGGAGAACTGATCAATGTATTACATAAAACACAAAGTGAATTCGGATATTTGCCTGCTGAGGTGCAGGAGGTGATCGCCAATAAGATGAGTATTCCTGTTGCTAAGGTGTTTGGTGTAGTAACCTTCTACTCATTTTTCACCATGATACCAAAGGGTGAATTCCCGATATCTATCTGTACAGGTACTGCATGTTACGTAAGAGGAGCAGAGAATGTGCTGGCGGAATTTAAAAAGCAGCTGGACATTGAGGTAGGGGAGACTTCTTTAGACGGGAAATTCTCCCTGAGTTGTCTGCGCTGTGTTGGCGCCTGTGGACTGGCACCGGTAGTACTAGTGGGTGATAAGACTTACGGAAGAGTAGCACCTGATGATGTAAAAGAGATTATCTCTGAATATACTTCATAGATAAGTTTAGGTTGTTTAGGTTAGTATGATAGGCCACGGTCTTCCCGTGGCCTATTTTCTATATATATGTGATTGAATTTAATTTCACCGGACATAATTATAGAATATTTTAATAAACGACGCATCACAGGTCAACCAGTCAGGGATGAATTTTATGTTCAGATGCATTTATGAATGTTGAATAAATTGCTTTAATCAACCTGTTGATGATCCGCATCGGAGAATTGATTAGATTTACGATTGAATCAGAATATATGTTCCATGAACCAGCAAACCTCCGGATACCTTTTTGCGCTTGGTGCGGCGCTGGCGCTCTCCTCCTCATTTATCTTTAGTAAATCAGCACTGAACAATGTGTCCATGATCCAGTTTGGAGCGGTCTGGTTTACTTTGGGGATGATTTGGAACGGGGCATGGTACCTGGGAAGAAGAAAGTACGCAGGCTTCAGGATCAATATGCGCCAGAAGCTTAAAGTAGCTTTTCTGATTGCAATCCTCGAAGGGGTTGCCACCGGCTTATTTTACCTGGCCATCCGGGCGATGGAAAATCCTGCTGTGGTATCCTTTATCGGGAATGTCGGGCCTGTTTTTGTTACGATTATGGGAATTTCATTTCTCAAAGAACACTTCAGAGGAGCCCAGCTGGCAGGAATCCTGATTACAATTGCCGGGGTGTTCGCGCTGAATTTTCGCGAAGGGGCATTCAGGGGATTTACAGATCCAGGGGCCATTTACGTGATTACTGCTTCATTCTTTTTTGCCCTGGCAACAATCGCTGGCCGGAGGTTTAAGGAATACCTTGAGCCTGAACTGATGTCGCTTATCAGGACCATTCTCCTGGCACTTGTTTTTGTTATATTAATCCTGATTACAGACCAGGAACTCCGGTTCCCTGTCTTCGTTTGGCGTGACCTTGCCCTGGGATCACTCTTCGAAACACTGCTCACTATTGTTTTTGCCTACCAGGCATTGCGAAGGATAGAAGCCATTTCCACTTCGCTGATCATCAGCTCAAAAGCTGTGTGGACGCTAATCCTGGCATGGATATTCCTTGAGGTGTTTCCGTCCGGTATTCAACTGGTTGGCGGCATGATGACACTAGTGGGTATTTACCTGATCACCTGGAGGCCCCGGAATCGAATTCGCGAATAAATTCATAGCCAGAAAATTGCCTGGATTGTCTCAGGTACCGACGGGCATTTCCAGCATCTCTTTGCTTTTCCGCAATTCTGGATAAACCAGCCATGGCAATTGATGCATATAAATTGGCAATAGGTCCAAATGACTCAGCCTTTGAGATTGCCCGAAGATAATACTGCTCAGCTGCCTTCAGGTCTTTCATCTGATTTTCATACAGAAATCCTTGCGTCATCAGGTAAACGAGCCTGTGAAATTCACTTTTATTAAAATCGATCTGCCCGTTAAGGACCGAAGCAATTGTATAGTTTGAATTATATAGCAGGAGGATCAGGTATTGTCCTGCATAATAAATATTCTCTGGAAAATTATTATAAAGTAATGCTGCATAATCCAGCGCACGTTCCAGATCTTTTTCATAATTGAGGTATAAGAGGGAAAGAAAAAGGATAGACTCGTATTTAATATACGTTGTGTTTTCAGCTGCAAATTCGAGTTCTTTTAATCCACGTTTTTTGTTCCCATCCCGGAAAAAAGCAGTTATTGGTTTGTATACTGGATGTACTTCTACATAAGCTTCAATATAATAATTGTACAAGCCTGAACTGAAGTAAAACTCACTGAATGCTTCTTTTAATTCAATTCCAGCAAGCGTTTGCCGGTACATGTTGTCAATATCGAAGATTACTTTACCGGGCTTACCGTTGTCAGCCCAGAACATCGCCTTGAATGCCCTGGCATGCAGATCAAAAAATATTCCTTCAAGGTGATCAGGTTCTTTTTCCAGAATCTTTCCAGCAAGATCGATCGACCGATCCATCAGTGTTACGAATTGTTTTGTTTTTAAATCCTTCGGAAGCAGGGGAAAATTTTGCCAGTAAATAATCAGTGCCTCCAGGAAATAAGGGGCAGGATGAAGAGGTATCTGCTCTTGTAGTTTAGAATGCATTTCAAGGGCTTTCTCAAAATCGTAACCATATGTAGCATATAAGCATTGTTCGACAGTATGCTGTATTTCCGGATCGTCCAAAATGTTTTGCTGACTGCTGCCCGGAAATGCAATGATGCAACAAATGATGAGCACTAAGCCTTTCTTCATATTACAAAGATGATAGTTCAAAACGAAAATAAAAAGGCTGCACACGAAATGTGTACAGCCTTTGATGTGAAAACATGAAAAAGTGCTTACCTCACAACCCTCACTTTATTCGCAAATGCACTGTTTCCAGAGTTCACAATGATTATGTAGATTCCGTTTTCCATTGCTTCGGTTCCCATAACATGGTTGTGGGCACCAGTTGGAAGTACGCCAAGGTACCTTTCGGCAACTTTTTGTCCTACCAGATCATAAACTTCAATGGAAACTTCAGAAGTATTGCTCATTTCAAACCTGAAATTGATGCGGTCTGAAGCTGGATTCGGATATACAACTGCATTGCTGAATATTGAAATTTCTTCTTCAATGCTTGTTGCTGCAGGCTGAATTACAGCGTCAATAACATGAACCACACCATTGGGTGCCTCGTAATCGGCGAAGATCACCTGAGCATCATCGATAAATACACCGTCATTGTTAATAGTTACTGTGATATCGGAACCTTCCAGTGTGGTGAATGTGTCACCGTCGGAAAGACTTCCTGATAAGGCAGTAGCACCTACAACATGATATTTAAGGATCTCAGCAAGCTGTCCTGTCGGGTCAGCCAGCAAGTCAGCAACTGCATCACCGAGAGCTGCAAAAGCATCATCGGTGGGAGCAAACAACGTGAAAGTTCCATCAGCAGCAAGTGCTCCGTCAAGTTCAGCAGCAACAACAGCGGTCTCAAGTGTTTCGTGACGCGGACTGTTTACTACGATGTCGACAATGGAGGTCGGCTGCGTGATCACAGCGTCAATTACATGTACCACACCATTGTCAGCTTCAATGTCTGTCATGGTGATTTGTGCCTGGTTGATGTATGCCATTTCATTGAACAGAGATACAAAAGCGTCTGTTCCTTCGAGCATTTCAACGATCTGACCATCGGAGAGGTCACCGGCCATTACATTACCACTTACAACATGGTACTGCAGAATGTTGGCGAGTGCACCGGTTGCATCAGCAAAAAGAGCGTCAATGGTTTCCGTACCAAGCGCAGCAAATGCATCATCGGTGGGAGCGAACACTGTGAACGGGCCGTCACCTGAGAGTGCGCCAGCAAGGTCAGCAGCAATAACAGCTGCCTCAAGGCTTTCGTGAACATCGCTGTTGACGATCACATCTACAACCGTGTTGGTCTCAACCGGCGGAGTAATGACTGCGTCGATCACATGA
The DNA here is from genome assembly GCA_964589155.1 of uncultured Bacteroidaceae bacterium. Classification (GTDB taxonomy): domain Bacteria; phylum Bacteroidota; class Bacteroidia; order Bacteroidales; genus M55B112. The sequence continues at coordinate 6,435 of CAZPTO010000213.1, forward strand.
ACCACACCATTGGGTGCCTCGTAATCGGCGAAGATCACCTGAGCATCAT
>CAZPTO010000214.1:0-216 GCA_964589155.1 uncultured Bacteroidaceae bacterium
CCATGGTGGTAACCACTTCCCCGGTTTCCTTGTCATCTCCGCCTGCAGGCTCTGCCGCTGCTTGCTGTTCTGCTCCGGCAGGGGTGCCTGTCGCTGCTGCTTCAGTACCTTCAGCTCCTGGTGAAGCAGCTGTGCCGGCTGACTGCAGGTTGAATGTAAATGCTTCGTATGCCGGGGGCAGGCAATTGGCATCATCACATACCTGGTATTCGATCT
>CAZPTO010000214.1:226-6415 GCA_964589155.1 uncultured Bacteroidaceae bacterium
CACCGGACACGGTAACAGACGGTGCCGTAATCCTGACCTTCTGTCTGAATTCAGCCTTACCTGCAATGGTGCCGACGTCCATCCGGAAACCCGGATCGAATTTTATTGTTGGCTTGGTGACTTCGACGATGTCTCCTGCCAGCTCAAATCCTGCTTTTTCATCGTAGGAGGGGCGTGTCGGGATGGGGCCATTTTCAGGCAGGTACGCAGAATAGAGGTGCCATGGCGGATCGATCTTTGCTGTGTATACAAGTTCGAATTCATTGTCGCCGGTCCGTTCAGCTTCGAATGTCCATGAAACGGGATCAATCGGCTGAGCTAAGGCCAGCATAGAAAAAACCAGTCCGCTTAAAATTGCTACAGTCTTTTTCATCTTTTGTTACGTTTTATAATACCAATGCTGTTATCGTCGTACAACTCCCCCGTTCCTTACAGCAGGAGTGTAATGATAGCGATGCTAACAACGAAATTAAAACAATGAACGTTTCAGAATGTTTAGGTCGGCAAAGTTAAGGGAAAAAAGTAGTTTACTTGGTCTTTCTCAGCAGCTGCTCACCGGTTGCATCCAGCACGATAAACTCCAGGTAGGTGCATGAATCCAGTGCTTCGACATTGATTTTGCATTTCATCTCGCGTCGCCACCGCTTCAGGATCGATTTCATTCCTTTTTGCAGGTAAGCTGCAAAGAATGGATGCACCTGCAGGGTGACCTTTTTGAGGTCATTGCTTTTAACCAGCGCTTCCAGTTCCAGCTTCACAGTATCCTCCAGCAATATGGCCGGCTGGGTTTTCCCGGTGCCACCACAGGTCGGACATGATTCTGCCGTTTCCACGTGCATTTCCGGCCTGACCCGCTGACGCGTGATCTGCATCAATCCGAATTTACTGAGCGGCAGGATGTTGTGCTTGGTTCTGTCGCGTGACATTACCTCCTTCATGCGGTTGTAAAGCTTTTGCTTGTTATCCGCTTTGTGCATATCGATGAAATCCACTACAATGATACCGCCCATATCGCGCAGCCTCAGCTGGCGGGCGATCTCTTCGGTGGCTGCTAAATTCACTTCCGTTGCATTGCTCTCCTGGTCAAGACCCGATTTGGACCTGTTGCCGCTGTTCACGTCGATGACATGCAGCGCTTCGGTGTGCTCAATGATAAGGTAGGCACCCTGTTTAAAGGAAACAGTACTTCCAAAGGATGCTTTGATCTGGCGCTCGATCTCAAATTTCTCAAAGATCGATTGCTTGCCGTTGTATAATTTTACGATCCTCTCCTTTTCAGGAGCGACCTCACTGATGTATTGCTTTACCTCCTGGTAAACCTCATTGTTATCAATGAAAATGTTTTCAAAATTTCCGTTCAGGTGATCCCTGATCACGGAAGTGGCCCGGCTCTGTTCTTCCTGGACCAGCTGCGGCAGGTTCCTTATATTGATGTTCTCAAAGGCACTCTCAAATTTATTGACCAGTGCGCGTAACTCTGTATCCAGTTCCGCTACCTTGCTGCTTTCCGCGACAGTTCTGACGATTACCCCGTAATTCTTCGGCCTGATGCTGTTGATCAGGTTGCGAAGTCGGTCGCGCTCTTCCTGAGAGGCGATCTTGGACGAGATGGAAACTTTGTCAGAAAACGGCATCAGGACCAGGTTCCTTCCCGCGATGGATATTTCGGAGGTAAGCCTGGGACCTTTCGTGGAAATCGGCTCTTTGGCAACCTGCACAAGTACAAATTGACCGGCCTTGAGCACTTCGTTGATCTTTCCGTGTTTATTGATATCCTTTTCCCTGCGAAACTTGGCGACTGAAATCTGTTTTCCCCGCTTGTTCAGGGTCTGATTCAAATATTTACCAAGGGTTTTGAACTGGGGACCAAGGTCGAGATAATGCAAAAATGCATCTTTTTCATAACCCACATTAATGAACGCTGCATTAAGGCTGGGCATGGTCTTTTTAACCCTGGCAAGATAGATATCTCCAACGGAGAATTTCTGCTCCGGTTTGGATCGGTTTAATTCAACAAGTCTTTTATCTTCCAGCAGAGCAATTGAAACCTCTTGTTCCGAGGCCTTAATGATCAATTCACTGCTCACAATGTAATATCTTTAATAGCTGTTGTATTAACTTAACAGAAATAAACCTAAAGCCATGATGCTTTAGGTTTATTATAATGATTTTCAAAAGAAAATTGTTATTTCCTCTTCTTGTGCCTGTTCTTCCTTAAGCGCTTTTTGCGCTTGTGGGTAGACATTTTATGTCTTTTTCTTTTCTTTCCGCTAGGCATAATATTAATCTTATGGGTGCTAAACTTACTTTACGTTTGTTTTAACTTTGTTGACAAAAGTTTTGGCAGGTTTGAAAGAAGGGATGAAATGTTCCGGAATAATAATGGTTGTATTCTTGGAAATGTTCCTTGCTGTCTTTTTTGCTCTTTTCTTTACAATAAAACTTCCAAATCCCCTGAGGTATACATTTTTGTTATCGCTCAGTGAATCCTTGATCGACTCCATGAATGCTTCTACTGTCTTCTGTACAGTCACCTTTTCAATTCCAGTGTTCTTTGAAATCTCGTTAACGATATCTGCTTTTGTCATTTTATAAAACCTTTAATTATCAATGATTTACCTTAAATTTATGTTTACAATGTGCAAATATAATTGTTTTTCACAATTATTTACAGTTGAAATAGATTAATTTTATTTTCAACTTGTTTTGCGAAAAAATGTGGGGCGAAGATAATGAAAATTAGCGAGATAATCCTAGAATGGTTCAAAAAAAACTGCAGACAACTTCCCTGGCGGGAGACAAATGATCCGTATAAGATATGGCTTTCTGAAATTATACTCCAACAGACCCGCGTCAACCAGGGGTTGGATTATTATTACAGGTTCGTTGAACGTTTTCCGGATGTACACCGGCTGGCCGCTGCGGAAGAACAGGAGGTGATCAAGCTGTGGCAGGGACTGGGCTATTATTCCAGGGCCAGGAACCTGTTGGCAGCTGCGCGCCAGGTTGAAGCTGAATTCGATGGCGCTTTCCCTGCCACCTGCCAGGACCTGCTGAGGCTGAAGGGGGTGGGACCATATACAGCTGCTGCGGTGGCCTCTATTGCATATAATATACCAGTCGCAGTTGTCGACGGAAATGTGTCCAGGGTGCTGAGCAGGCTTTATGGTGTGGAAGATCCGGTGAATGTTCCTGCGGGAGAGAAGAAGATCGCCACCCTGGCAGGGGAATTGCTGAACCACGCGCATCCGGGTGACCACAACCAGGCGATGATGGAGTTTGGCGCACTGCAATGTGTGCCTGTCAGCCCGGACTGTCCCGCATGCCCGCTCAGGCAATACTGTACAGCATACCGGGAAAAATTGGTGGACGTGTTACCACGAAAGCAGAAAAAGGCAACAGTCAGGAACAGGTATTTCACCTACCTGATAATAAACGAGGGAGCTTATACGTATATCAACAAGCGCACCGGAAACGATATCTGGAAGGAGATGTACGAATTCCCGCTTATTGAACATGAAAAGGAGCCGGATGAAACCGAGATTATCCGTGCTGCTTCTGCACTCACAGGGATGGGGGAGGAACAGTTGGTCATCACTGCACTGTCAGAACCGGTGCGGCACCAGCTGACCCATCGCAGGATCATTGCACGGTTCCTTCACCTGCAGTCCGGACCGCACCTGGAGCAGCCCCCGGGGCAGTGGAAACGGATCAGGTTCAGCGAGGTGGGTGAACATCCGCTGCCACGGTTGATCGACAGGTATCTTGAAGTAAATGGCGATAGTCCGGTTTAATTCTCACAAATTCTTATCTTTGACGCTCAAACAAAAGAAGCAATATGGCAGTCAACAAAGTTATCCTGGTCGGGAATGTTGGTAAGGATCCTGAAACACGGTATCTTGATGAAAACACTCCTGTATGCAAGTTTCCCCTGGCCACCAGCGAGGTTTACAGGAAAAGGGACGGGGAGAAGGTCGAGCAGACCGAATGGCACAACATTGTGCTCTGGAGAGGATTGGCCAAAGTTGCGGAGCAATATGTGAAGAAAGGGACGCAACTGTATATAGAGGGAAGGATCCGCAGCCGCTCCTATGATGACAAGGAGGGGATCAAGCGATATATTACCGAGATCGTTGGTGACAACATGCAAATGCTCAGCCGCAAGCAGGATGACAACCAGCAAAATGACGGAGGACAGCAGTATGGTGGATCCCAGCAATCTGCCGGTTCCCGGCAGTCTTCCGGAGCCGCACACGGGGCTTCCGGTTCTCAAGGTGATCGCCACGATGCAGGTGCCAGTACAGGCTCCGGGAATGATCCCGATATCTCCGGTCCGGATAATGAGCCGGACGATCTGCCATTCTAGATGAATGAATCAATCTTTGGTTTGGAAACACAATTGATCCCACTTTTACAACTGGTATTTCACCCGATAACAACATCTGTGATCATCGAGCTGGTCGTTGTGGCTATATTGCTGATCTGTTCCGCCCTGGTATCCGGTTCCGAAGTAGCATTTTTTTCGCTGACACCCACAGAGAAGGAGACACTGCGGGGAAAGGACAGCCGCAGTACCAACATGGTGCTTGAACTACTGAAAAAACCGGAAGATCTACTTGCCAACATACTAATATCCAACAACTTCATCAATGTCGGCATCGTCATATTATCCAGTTTCATTACCACCCTGCTGATGGATGCCAGCGCGATGCCGGTCCTGGGGTTTGTTATACAGGTAGTGGTCATCACCTTCATGATCCTTTTGTTCGGAGAGATTTTACCCAAGATCTATGCCGACAGGTTCTCTGATTCTTTTGCCGCGATCATGTCGGTTCCGCTCAGCATTACCGGGAAATTGTTCCGGCCACTGATCTACCTGCTCACAAAATCAACTTCCCTGGTCAATAAAAGACTGGCACGCAAGCGGCAGAACATTTCAATGGATGATCTTTCAGAAGCGCTGGATATTGCCACAGGGGTGATCTCTGATGAGAAGAAGATGCTGGAAGGGATCGTCAAATTCAGCAACCTGGAAGCTTCAGAGATCATGAAACCGCGTATGGATGTGATCAATGTGGAGCTCAAAACCTCCATGGAGGAACTGATCCAGGTCGTTATGGACTCGGGCTATTCGAGGATCCCGGTATACGAAGAATCGACGGATAATATCAAGGGGATCCTCTATGTGAAAGACTTGCTGCCGCATATCCGGAAGACAAGGTTCAAGTGGCAGACACTGATCAGGCCCCCGTTTTTCGTTCCTGAGACCAAAAAAATCAATGACCTGCTGCAGGAATTTCAGCAGACCAAGATCCACCTGGCCATCGTGGTGGATGAGTATGGCGGGATGAAGGGGATCGTTACCATGGAGGATATCCTCGAGGAGGTGGTGGGGGAGATCACGGATGAGTCTGATGAGGCAGAAGAACTCTTCAGGAAACTGGATGACAAAACCTACCTTTTCGACGGGAAGACGCTGCTGAATGATTTTTTCAAGGTGACAGACCTGGATGCTGAGCGGTTTGAGGATGTCAGGGGAGAGGCCGAAACACTGGCAGGACTGATCCTCGAGTTGAAAGGCGATTTTCCGAGGATGAATGACTCAATGAACTGTAAACATATCCGTTTTACTATTACAGATATGGACAAGCGCAGGATCAAACAGATCAGGGTGCGCATAAACGACGAGGAGATAAATGATGCGTAATGTGCTGTGGATCTTACTGATCATCTTCACTTCCTGTGGAAGGGATTACACGCCCAAACCGGTGGGTTACCTGAAGGTGCATTATCCGGAAAAGGAATACATCGCTTTTGAACAGGCGGCTCCTTACATATTTGAATACCCTGCATATGCAGAGGTGGTGAAAAGCAGGTCCAGGATGACCGAGCCATGGTGGTACGATATCCGTTTCCCGGAATATGACGCGACCATCCACCTGAGTTTTAAGGATCCGGAGGGAGACCCCGGGAAACTGATCGAAGATACCAGGACACTGGTGTATAAGCATGCATCCCGGTCGGACGGTATCACCGAGATCCCTTTTGTAGATACTTTGCATGACAAATACGGGATCCTGTATGAACTGGATGGCAATGTGGCATCCGCGGTTCAGTTCTTCCTGACAGACAGCACCGACTATTTTCTGAGGGGGTCACTTTATTTCAATACCACACCCAACCGCGATT
>CAZPTO010000215.1:0-6401 GCA_964589155.1 uncultured Bacteroidaceae bacterium
TACCCCATTCTCCACCTGTTTCAGTCAGGAATACTGCATATTCGTAAGTATCTCCAAGAGGTGCATCTGCTTTGATATCAATATCTACAGCGACGGTTGTATCTGTTGCGGCTGTAAGAGGAAATCTTGTTGGGCTCGAGAAGACACTCCCGTCACTTCTAAAGTAAACAATAAGGTCACAGTCAACTGCTGACGTGTAATTAACGTCTATTGTAACTGTTGTACCCGTCGCTACTTCAGTAGGTGCCTCATAACCTATAAGCCCATCTTGAGCGAAAGAGGCCGCACTGAAAACAGCTAAGAGCATTAGAACTAGTAAATTTTTTCTCATAATTGTAAAATTTAGTTAATAAATGTTCAGCTTGTAAGATTACAATAATCAACAAAAACCTGATTGTACTATTGTAACAGAATATAACAGTATTGTAACTAAACTTATAGCATCAGGTATTTATTCAGTATTTTACTTAACATTGCTGCATTTACCGGTTTTGTGACAGAATCATTGCAACTTGCTAATTAAAATCCTGTACAGAATGGGAAATTGATATTTGATTCAATTTCAACTACTTCCATAATATCTTTCACCATGAAAAAAGACCGCATTCTGCGAGGGACGAGCGGAAAGGCTTTTTCTTAGTAAGGCCTCCACCTTAGGACTCGCGAGGATGTAAGACGAGCAACACAGTCCACACTCTGTTTTTTTTGAGCCTTTACAACCATCAAAGACCAAACGACTCGCTCAACGGGTTAACACCAGGCCGGTTCTTAATGAAATTTTGAAAACAGGACCAGAAGAACCCATTTCAAAAAGATGGAAATATCAGGAGAAAATTCTTTAAATTAGCTTTGCAAACCGTGGGAAGCATACCGTAATCAATAAATAATAATAATAGTTGTTTACGATAAAATAAGATAATCATGAACATCTACATTAAAAAATGTAGCTTAGTTTTGGTAGTACGCATATTTCAAAGTATTTCAAATTTTACATACGCTCAACATTACCCGCACGACTTTAGCATTGATTACAAAGAAGCCTATCGACCCCAGTTTCATTTTAGTCCTAAATCGGAATGGATGAATGACATAAACGGACTTGTTTATCAGGGAGGAAAATACCACATGATTTATCAGTGGGTAAAAACGATAAGACATGGGGGTTACGCAACAAGTCCTGATTTATTGCATTGGGAAGATAAGTGAGTCGCTTTGATTCCCAAAAAACCTTTTTACCTGCCGGGGCTACACCCAATGTGTCCGAAGCTCAGGTGTATTCAGGCAGCGCCGTTGTTATTTCCGGCAAATCGGCCAAAAAGATTACTGGATCCCCAAAAGAAGCAATTATCGCAAATTATACAGGTACCGAGGTGGGTACATGCCTGGCATGGTCTAATGATAATGGAGCGACATGGCATAATTACAAGAATAATCCTGTTGCACATAAGACCGAAGGAGCAGTACCCAGAGATCCCTGTGTCATCTGGCACGAAGCATCCAATAAGTGGATATTAGCAATCTATGAAAAATACGATAGTAAAAAATTGTTGTTGCCCGGAATAACATACTGATTGTTCTTTCCAACCTTGTCAACCTGAGTCTGCAAATAGTTAAAAAGTACGGGAACACACTGTATCTCGTCAATAACCGCTCCATCTTTGTATTTATTAATGAAGCTTCGGGGAGAAGATTCGGCCTCTTCCAAAATATCTAAATCTTCAAAAGAAACATAGGGTTTGTCTCCAAAAACATGTTTGCATAATGTTGTTTTTCCAGACTGTCAGGGGCCCGTTATTGCAACTATCTTTAATTCCCTGGCAGTTATTTCTGCTTCTTCAAATAACAAAATTGATGAGAAAGACAGCAATTACATACTATGAAACTCAATATGTGAACAGGGAATTACATATCACCTCGATAGAAATCCAACTATTTTCTCATCTAGCTTTTTATCAGGTGCTTATTGATGAATGTCGCCATGCTACATGCTATAATATTGTCTCAATAGGATACTCCTCCTCACTCAAACAAATGATTGTTAAAAAGAAGGAAATGTGCAATCACAATGAGAATATGTCCAATAGATTCACTTTGTTATTGATAATTATTCTGAAATAGCAAGTAACACTAACCTATCTACCAAAATCCGATCAATCTGACGTCAAATATAAGCATCGAGTATGGAGGGATCTTGCTGCCGGTACCGTTTTTTCCCCAGGCCAGTTCCCAGGGAATAAATAATTTGTAGCGTGCGCCCTTATTCATCAGTTGAATTCCTTCCCGGTATCCTTCAATGAGTTCTTCCATTTTTACTTCTGAAGGCTCGTTTTTGCGATATGTATCCTCAATGACTGTTCCGTTGACAAGCTGGCACCGCTGGTGAACTGTGATGCAGGCATTCTTATCGGGGCAACCGCCTTCCCCTTCTTCAAGAATTAGATACTGTAAGCCCGAATCCGTTTCTCTTACTCCCGTTCTCCTGCGATTCTTTGCCAGAAAGTCCTCTCCCATTTTCCGGTTATTACCCGCCGATCCGCGGCTCTTATTTCTTTTTTCGCGTTTTGCCATTGCCTCTTTTTTCTGATGTGAAAATACAACTACAGGTCCAAATAGCAATATGCACATTCTATTACATCATAGATTTACTTCCCTGGAATACAGATGATGTTCATGTTACCTGGTGGTCAGTCTGTACGAAAAAAAACGCCAATCCTCTTCGAATGCCGCTCAGCCCGGCTTTGTACTTTTTGGTATTATAGCTGGCGGTATGTTCAACAATTAAGCCACTGACAGCAGCAAATGAATAAAGCATCTGATGGGTCAGATCCCGGTCCTCGCAAAGGCGGCAAAGAACAGGTACCTTCCCACCAATAGCTCTGTAAAAATAAAAGTCACGGAAAGAATGAGCAGTATGTCCTGGTTTTGCGCTTGCTCACGGATTGAGGCAAGAACAAGGAATGCCATGGCCAGTCCGGTTACAGCGACCCTGGTGATCGTCAGGAACCTGAAGATTCCTTCTGAAATAAACGAATTCCCATAACCGGGATCCATAGCATTCAGCTGAACATGTATTAATACCGCGTGGGCCATTTCAAACAACAGCAGGATCATGAGCACCACCAGGAAGGGTTTGATCCTGGTGATTTCAGTATTGTATACTATGACAAAGACAAGCATCAGCGCAAGGCCAGAGACCACGACGGTCAGGGTAAAATGGGCCGGTGTAAGCCAGCTGTTCCAGGTCGGCACGGCCGGGATCATATATAATTTCACCATGGTCACCAGCAAGATCAAACCTGCGATCGCAGCGAACACAAATGAAACTGTCAGCAAGGGCTTCACAGCGCCCAGCCATCGGGCGATGAACAGCATCAGCAGGCTTATTGAAAACAGCGTAACAGTAAATATCTCCCGGCTGATCCATGAGGTTTTCAGATTATTCAGGGCATTGATTGCATTGGAAGGCCGGCCCAGGTGGAGGAAGGATAACAACAGTGCCAGCAGCAATCCGAGCAATAAAAGGAATTCAGGAGTTTTCAGACTGAACCCTGAGGATAGCCGGGATATATCATCCATGTTGATAAAGAAAACGAGCACATACACCAGGGTGGCTCCGATGACCACCTGGCTGAGCAAGGTAAAAGCAATCAGGGCGCCTTCATCATTCATGCTTTATTTCCTCCATGTTTGAGATAATTGCTGATTCATTTTGTTCCTTCATGGCATCCTTGTGCGGAGAGATCAGATTGGATGGATCCGTCATGCGCTGGTCCGGCAGGGGATGGATATGTGGGGATGCGCCATACTTCCCGACAAGCGCATCGTATTCTCCGAAATCCAGCGCCCTGGCCGGACAGGCATCTACGCATGCAGGATTTTTACCATTGACAACATAGTCTGTGCACATATCACATTTTGTCATCACCCCATGCTCTTCATCATACTGAAGGGCGCTGTAGGGGCAGGTCCAGGAACAGTATTTGCATCCCATACACTTCTCCTGGTCAATGATCACAATTCCATTCTCCGCTTTTTCTATGGCTTTTGCCGGACAGGCATCAAGGCACACCGGATTTTCACAGTGATTACATGCGATTGAAATATTATAGGCGATTACATTGGAGCACCATGCAGCGCCGGACCGCTTCCAGCCACCTCCCGTGATTTCATAGACCCGCCTCCAGTTGATGCCCACCGGAAGGTTGTTTTTGTCCTTGCAGGCCACCTGGCAGGTTTTACAACCTGAGCAAGCATTGGAATCAAAGTAGAATGCAAGTCTTTTCATCTCAATCCTTATAAAGTTCAACTTCAGCCATGATGGTATGCTGGGCATTTCCGAATGCCAGCGGGGTCCACTTCTCAGATGTCAGCGTATTGACAGAACCACCTTCATCAACTCCATTCTTATTTGGTTTCCACCAGGCTCCCTGGGGGATTGCAACAACGCCCGGTAATATGCGGGGTGTGATCCGGCAGGGCAGGATCACCGTTCCTCTTTCATTAAAAATCTTCGCTTTCTGACCATTCTTTATTTTCCTCTCCTGTGCATCGATCGGATTGATAAACAGCCGTTGGGGAAATGCCTCATTCAGCCAGTCCACGTTGGCGTGTGTTGAATGCACACGGGACATGTAGTGCGGACCAATGACCTGCAGGGGAAATTTTTGCGCTTCCTGTCCAAAGGGGCTCTCCCATTCTGTGATATATTTCGGGACCGCCGGGATCTCCCCAGGGTTATTCATGTCGAAGAGCCGCTTTGAAAATATCTCGATCTTGCCGGAAGGTGTCGGCAACGGGTGCCTGGCCGGATTTTCCCGGAATGCTTTAAATGCAATTTCCGGTTCAGTTACCGGCACCGAGTATACGCCCTGGTTGGATTTTTCAAATGTATCCAGGTCGGGAATATGCGGAAAGCGTGCCTCCCTGAACGTCTCAATAAACTTCGCCACCCATTCCCGTTCACTGTTTCCTTCCGTGTATGCATCTCCGACCCCCAGCTTTTCTGCGATATCTGCACAGATCCGGTAATCACTTTTTGTCTCCCAGGGCGGATCTGCGATCTTGGGCTGCAGGATCACCTCTTCGCCATATTTCCAACCGTCTTCCACGCCCCAGGTTTCAAATTGTGTACAGACAGGCAGCAGGAGATCGGCAAACCTGGCAGTGGGGGTAAGGAAATTGTCCTGCACCGCAAAAAACTCTACGAGTGATTCATCTTTCATGATCTCTGCGGTCCGGTTAGTATTCCCGTGCTGATTGATGATGGCATTGGAAGCAACAGCCCAGATCAGCTTCACGTTGTTTTTGAGTCTGTCCGTGCCCAGCAGTCCTTCCTGCGCACTCATTTCAGTTCCCCTGGTAACTGCCTCAGTCCAGAGAAAACTCGGGATTTTCGCCTTCACTGGATTGGGAAGGGTCGGGAAGACGGACCACAGCGGTCCGCCATCTTTCGCCTGCAGGGCGAGTCCGCTTGCCCAACCGCCTGAAATACCCACATTTCCTGTGATTGCCGCAAGCACACATCCGCCACGTACAGGCTGTTCGCCATATGCCCTGCGTTGCATTCCGTACCCCTGGTAGAGCACCCCGGGTTTCATGGTGGCGTATTCCCTGGCGATTCGGATAATGGTTTCCCTGGGTACCGCGGTGATTGACTCAGCCCACTCCGGATGTTTCGGCTGACCATCACGGGTTCCCAGGATATAATCCTTGTAGCTCTCTTCCTTTTCAAGTTCTGCTGGCATCTGTGAAGCATCAAAACCTACGCAACATTCCCTCACAAAGTTTTCATCGTAGAGGTTTTCAGTGATCATCACATGGGCCATGGCACTCATCAGTGCCACATCTGTTCCGGGTCGGATGGCCACCCATTCATCTGCAAGGGCCACGGCACTTAAGGTCATCCGCGGGTCGATACATACAATTTTTGCGCCCCGCTCTTTTGCCTTTTTTAAAAAATATTCGCTGTTGGTGCCGTCCCTCATTTCGGAAGGATTCCAGCCCCACATGAGTATGTATCTGGCATTCAGCCAGTCCTGGCGCTGATTGCCTGTGACACTGGTTCCGTATACATATGGAGTGGCCTTGCTGATGCAGGCCCAGCTGTAGGAGTTATAGTAACCGAGCGAACCTCCCACCAGGTTCATCAGTCGATTTGCAGTGGATTTTCCATTGATCTGGTTATAACTCCCTGTTCCATAAGGAATATAGATGGACTCATTGCCATATTTTTCTTTTACCCGGACAAGCTGTTCAGCCATGATATCTGTAGCCTCGTCCCATGAAATGCGCTTGAATTTCCCTTCGCCGCGTTTACCCACCCTGACCTGGGGATATTTCAGCCTGTCGGAATGGTATTGCCGGTGCCTGTATGCACGCCCCCGCAGGCAGGCTCTCAGTTG
>CAZPTO010000216.1:0-6393 GCA_964589155.1 uncultured Bacteroidaceae bacterium
TGTTCAAAGCACTGATGCTCTGGTTTTGCAATCCGCTCATACTTTCATTCCTGTAGCGGATATAATTAAAGACCTCATTCCCGCCTACGCCATAAATCAACACTTCAAACATCCAACGTTTGTAGCTTAATCTGCTTGTGATCCCTCCAAAATGATCGGGAAACGGGGAACCAATAATTACTTTGTCGTATTGATTAATGATTTTATCCGGCGTTCCATCCGGTCCCGAAAGATCAGCATAAATAGCATCACCACCACTATAAGGCATGGCTTTGTCATTCACGTATCCCATGATCTCGGCATCGGTTCTGGAAGCATAAACACCTTCAAAAATATATCCGTAAAAACTATTGGCTGGTTCATTAACGATATTTGCAATTTCTCCTCCCTGTATTTCACTTACAATCCTGTCGCCCCCTATTTCCAGCAATTTGTTCCTGAGCAAGGAATAATTGGCCTGCAGGTCCCATTTCAGATTGGAATTGTCAAGTATTCTGACAAACAAGTTGGCATCCACCCCCCTGTTCTGCATTTTTCCACTGTTATCTGGTTGAAAATCATACCCGAAGTAAGCATCTATTGGGCTGTAAACAAGAAGATTACTGGATATTGACTGGTAGGCATCAATCTTTGCAATGATCCTGCTTCCAAGGATAGCAAGATCAATCCCGGCATTGAGTTGATCTACAGTTTCATATGTAAGTTCGCTGTTGTGTTTTATTGCGGGAAACAAACCGGTTGTTTCACGAAATCTTAATATCGCATAATTCCTGGTTGCGTTGGTTTCCCCAATATCATCATTCCCGGAACGTCCGTAAGAGACCCTGATCTTCAACTCTTCAAGCCAGGAATAATTTTTAAGGAAAGATTCCTTCGAGATTCTCCAACCGGCACCAGCTGCATAAAAAATTCCGAAAGGAGTATTTCCTACCTTTATTGTGTTGGCTGCATCTTCGCCAATCCGAGAAGATCCATCGGCAGAAACGGTCAGTGCAAGCAAGTATTTATCCTTATAATTGTAGTTCAAATTTTCATAGACAGATAACCAGTTCCATGCACGATTTTCACCACCAATCTCCCGCAGGTTATTTGTCCCATCCTGCAGCATCCTGTATTGGTCATTCAATTGAGCGTTTTTTGTAAGTGCCCAGTCAAACCCATATTGATTGGTCTGCACATGCACACCTGTGTTGGATGACAATGTAGAATACTCATTAAATGACTTACTGTAAGTCAGGTAGGTGTTGTTGTAGAATGAATTGTACTTATTATTCGCTGCTTTCGAAACATTATATGCCTCCTTGTTAAAGTATCTTTCCATTCCTAAATTGGGCATGAAAATACTCTCTTTAAGCAAGTTGTAGGTAATTCCAAATTTACTGTTCAGAAAGAGGTTTTCTCTGAGGGTACCTTCAAGGCCGATGGTCGTATTAAAATTGAAGTTACTGTTACGTGCTTCATAATTGTCGATAATGGCTTGCGGATTGCTTACTCCCAGCTCATCCACTTCAGCCAAAATGGTAAGTTCACGATTTTCATTGTCATACTGGAAAGGATTAAGCATCGGGGACTTGCCCAGGCCTGCAAGAATTGGGCTGGTCTGATCTATTTGCCCTGATTCCTTCATCTGAGCATTGTTGTAACTTAATGAAACCCCTGTATTCATTTTTAACCAGGAGAATATGTTCATCAGTCCGATGAAACGAATATTATAGCCCTGGAAACCTGTGTTTTTAATAATACCCTCACCGTCTAAATATCCGAATGACAGCCCATAGCGTGCGATTTCATCACCGCCCTTTACTCCAACATTGATATTCTGGAAGGATGCGTCTGAATAAATAATGTCCTGCCATTGCGTATCATGTTGGTAATCGATATAATTATATTGCGTGCGATCAGGAAATAGCATGGGAAAACTGGACTCGGCAGCTTCTTCGGTCATGCCCGATGAAAAGAGCAATTCATTCACCAGGGTTCGGTGCTCCATGGCATTGAGTTGAGGAATCTTATTGTCAGGAGCAAGGGAATAGCCGGTACGGATATTAAGATCAATAGAGGTTTGCGTTGTACTGGGATCAAGGGTTTCAATCAGGATCACTCCATTTGAGGCTTTCGACCCGTATGCTGCCGTGACGACAGGATCTTTAGCGATTGTAACCCGGGAAACATCATATGGATTTAAGCTTAGCAGGGGATTGTATGCAAAACCCTCCAGGTTTGAATTAAATAATCCGAAGGAAGAAACCGGTATACCGTCTATTACATACAGCGGCTGACTGGATGCATTGATAGAACTGACACCCCTGATAAATGAGGTGGTACCACTTCCGGGACTACCGGAACGATTGATTACCTGCATACCGGAAACGCGTCCCTGGAAATACTGGCCGATAGAAAATGAGGGGGTAAACTGGATGTCTTCTACATCGAGGGCATCGATCGCTGGAATAATATTTCTACGTACGAATTCCTGGTTCAATATTCTTACAGGATCATCTCCTGATAAAACGTTGTTTGGTGTGAGATAGATGGTGAGTTGTGAGCGGTCATTTAAATACACCCTTTTTTGCTTGTACCCGCTACTTGGATTGATATTCAGAAAAACATCCGTTGAAGTTGTTTTGATCGTGAATTCCCCGTTTTCATTTGTATAGGAGGGAAGGGCTGACGAACCCTCGACACCAACAGATACATCGGAAACAGGTTGACCAGCCCCGTTTTTAATGATCCCTGTCACAATAATTGTATCCTGCGCAATCAATTCAGGCAGCAAACCCAGTAAAAGAAAAATGATAATTGGAATCCGTTTTATCTCTTTTGAAATTAATTTCTCTTTCATTACAATCCTTGTTAATCTGGTTGTTAGCGTAGTCGATTCAAGTACTGGCTGGAATCGTTATGATCTGATTTATCGTGCATCGCGTTCGGTTTTTCATTCTCTCTCAGCATGGAATCATTTTCACTGATAAGGTTTCAGAGAGAAGTTATCTATAATAAATCCATTGTCAATAGTCTGTCCGGGCCCGGTATACACAAATTTTACTTTCACCGGGCCGTATTCTGTCTGATTATCGACAAGCACATCGAACTTGTTGAAATTCCCATCAGGGAAATAGCGCTGATCGGTCACACTGCTCCAATTGTAGCCTTTTAGAAAGTCATAGTAATCGAATGTTCCCTTTTTTTCATCATTTACATAAATATCATAAATCCCTCCGTATTGAGTATTGGCAGTAACAATTAAAATGTATTCTCTTGGGAATTGGGCCGGCATGTTAAATTCAACCGAAAAACTTCCTTCATAACCCTGGGGAAATATCAGGCTCAGGGTACTGTCATTGGATGCTCCGGGAGAAAATACCTTTTCAGGTATAAATGACAGGTCACTTTGTGCTGTTACTGATTCAATCCAGGTATGTTTGTTAACTCCGGTTTGTCGCAAGAGCCATTCTGCTTCAAAAACGGTAGGATTCATATAAAGGGTATCCGGGATAAAAAAGCTCTCATAATTATAGGCATATCCATTGCTGCAAATGGTTTTATCCACGGGTGTATAGGTGATTGGAATCGTGTCTCCTAAAATGTTTTTTACCAGGAGTTCCGCGGAAAACGGAGGTCTCATAAATTCATTCGGCTCAAGCATGTTTTCAAATATCCCCCGGTTCAGCAGGAAAGGCATCAGGATCCGGTTTTGCCAGTCCAGTGGAATGTCCCTGTAATCCTGAATGCCTTCTGCATTCATGAACTGAGCCATATCGGTAAGTGCAGTGTTATAATCCTCTGACTTAGGAAAAATGATGGTTGCCGTTTCATACCTGGATTCATGCCTGACCGGAAAATACGTCTCTTCGAATGCATTGTAGATATTCGCCACGGTATCATAGATGATCTGTCCATTGTCATTAAAGCCAATAGGTTCACTTCTTTGCTTATCCAATATTAAAGAGTCCTGCGCATCAATGTAATCCTTAAGTATGGGATTCTCTTCTGCATAGTATTCATAAAGATTGGGCTTTGCGGCTGCAACTTCATCGATGATATAGAATCTGCCATTTCTGTAAAGGGGGCTTTCCATGATAATTTGGACTCCATCGATCCTTAAAATATTACCCATATTTTCGAACAGAATGAACTTTTCACCCAGGGTCTGAATTTTTCTTGTACCCTTAATGTTCTCAGATTGAACATAATGAGGGGTAATCAGGTAATCCAGCAGCAACCGATCCACTTCATTTCCACTTTTAAATTCCTCCAGGGCAGCATCTGTTGGAACAAACAGGGTAAATATATTTGTGGTCTCAAAAAGTGTATCGTAGCTAAAATTTTTCAGCTCCTGCAGGTAAGATGAGATTTCGCTTTCGCCCTGTAATGCATCCCATACATTTTGATCAATGGCCTCAGAAGTAACATCGTAATGCTCTTCCCACTGCGGGTTGCAGCCAAATAACCCGGCCAGCATGAAAATCAGAATAATATTGATTTTAAAGTTCATATCGTTAAATAGTTTAAATCGGGTTAAATCGAATGTAATCCCAGGTAAAACGGCCCGGGATCAGCGACCTGATTTCAATATCATGTTCCCTGTAGTTGTTAAAGATGATGGTGCCCACGGTTTTTCCGTCAAATGGACGGGAAGCTCTTCCTCCCCTGGTCAGATCAACTGTTGAGCCAATCTTTTTCCCATCTACATATACCTCAATCAAAGCGTTGTTACGGTAAAAGGCATCCGCCCGCACGATCAATTCATATTTTCCCTGGACGATTTGAGGGATGGTATATCGGATGATAAAATCACCTTCTGCAAGCAGGTAATCGTCATTTGAAGCATTGGATTCCGAGCCTTGCTTTACATAAAACAGTTCATCAGCTGTCCAATCGAGGCGGAGCATATCTTCCCGGTAATTATCAAGCCGGAACGTTCCTTCATTAGCTCTCAGGGTATTAATAACCGGCTCTTCCCGGAATTGAAAAGTAACCCGTGTACGTATAGGGCTCTGTATCTCTAATAACCTGTCGATAAAGTGTATGGATCCGCTTTTTGTAATGACATTGCTCTCGTCATAGAGAAAGCCGACATAGTCGATAAAAGTTGTGTCCTGGCCAATAATAATCGTATCCAGGATTTCTTTCCCTTTGTTGATGGCAATATCATTCCCCAATCCATTGATCAGTACAGGAACTTCTGAGTTGGTGTTATAATTAGACGATACATCCTGAAAATCATCCAGGTAATAATTATTTTTAACCACATGATATCCCACAAAATTATACAGTGGATTTGAAGGATTGGTGTAATCGTCATTGTCAGGACTGATTCTGCTGACCAGGTCATCCAGATTTTGAATTCCGGATTCCATGAATACATCATTTGGTTCGACCAGTATGGTTACAGGAGGCAATGCTTCCTGTTCTGGTGCTTTGAGATCAAGGTCGATCAGGGACCGGATACCGGTGAGTT
This sequence comes from uncultured Bacteroidaceae bacterium, assembly GCA_964589155.1. GTDB lineage: Bacteria > Bacteroidota > Bacteroidia > Bacteroidales > M55B112. The sequence continues at coordinate 5,462 of CAZPTO010000216.1, forward strand.
CGACTGCTTCCACAAAGATGGAATATTCGGGCCGCCTGGCAAGCCATTCATAGCTTGTATTGGCAACAGGTTCCAGTACACTTCCAATTTCATGAATGAAACCGTTGGATACCTCCGTATTCGGTGTTATAACAGCTGCCTGGTTGTTGATCTTATAATAGGAAGAATCGGTTCCAATCACAAAATTAACGGTGAGCAAATCCTCTGACAATGTTGGATCCGAAAATGCTCCGAAAGGAAACGAATTGGAATGAACGGCTTCTGTCAGCACATGGTAACGACTCAACAAAGAAACATACTGCTGGTCATCCAGCAACTCGCTTAAGGAAGCAAACTGCTGATTCTGGCTGATAAAATCCTGAACAGCATCATTGTCAGGCAGAAATAGCGTGTATCCGTCGGCAAATGGATTTTTGGCGCTCAACGTTTTGTAGATACCTCCGCTTTCCAGGATGGCAATGAAGTCTGAATACTCCTCCTTATTTTCTTCAAGATAATCATAGATGGTTAATTGAAAGGTATCGTCGAAACTGACGATCGTCGGGGGATTTTCATTGCATGAAAAGCCAACGATCAGGAAGTACACAAATAGGTATGTGATGGTATTTTTCATCTCTAATTGTAATAAGGATTTTGTTCCAGGTTCAGGTTTCTCTCAATTTCAGAATCATATATCGGCAAATACCATCCCAATGGATTTGTTAATTTGGCCGCAATGATTCTTTTCTGTGTAGAAGGAACATTTGAAATGATGATCTCAATCAGGTTACTTTTACGGGCAAAATCATTTCGGCGTCCCATTCTCAGCAGATCAAACCATCTTTTACCTTCAAAAGCAAGTTCCAGGGCACGTTCTTCCTGGGTGGCATCTTCGAAGAGAACCGGTCTGTTTGCCAGGCTCCCCGGCGCTACTCCGGCGTCGCCGTATCATT
>CAZPTO010000217.1:0-2982 GCA_964589155.1 uncultured Bacteroidaceae bacterium
TTTGTGAGTCCGTATGCTACTCAAATTTTTAATTTTGTTAGGTTACGTGAAAAATACAGTTCATTTTTCGTATGCGGACATGCCCAGCAAAACATAGAAGTGATGTGCGGTTGTAAGCCTGATAATATATCCATAGATGAAAATATTCCGTTGGATTATGTGAGAGATGTGGCGCTGTCCAAAGGAATAAGTTTTGGAGGAAATCTTAAGCTTACAAGTGTCCTCTTACTGGGTGATGAGCTGGATTCGAAGAAAGATGCCATTTCCTGCCTTGACCTGGGAGGTAAGAAAGGTTTTATTCTCGCACCGGGTTGTGATCTGCCGATGGATACTCCTGTTGCCAATCTTAAAGCTGTCACCGAGTTGGTCCACGATGAATATATCCAACAGGCAACACGCGAAATGGAACACAGTTCCTCGCTGAAGCCACTCAGTCTGGATGACCATTGGCAGGAAGATAAAGTTGTCATTGACATTATTACGCTTGACTCAGCCTCTTGCGCTCCATGCCAGTATATGGTAGAAGCAGTGAATCGTGCGGTTGCAGATTATGGAGGTAAGGTAGTTGTATGCGAGCACAAGATTAAGGAAGTTGATGGTCTTCGTATGGCAATGGCACTGGGTGTCAAAAATCTTCCGACAACATGTATAAATGGAAAGATTGCCTTTATCAGCCAAATCCCACCCCGAACGGCAATTGTATCATTGGTTGAAGAAGTCTTGAATGGATGAGCATTCCCCTGCATTTGATCACTGGTTTTTTAGGAAGTGGTAAAACCTCTTTCTTAAAGCATTTTCTGAGTAATCATACCGGAGAAGACAACATTGCAATTGTTCAAAACGAGTTCTCTTCGGTCAGTATTGATGCGAAGGAATTTCATCAGGATGGAAGCTTTCAGGTGCTGGAAATCAATAACGGCTCCGTGTTTTGCGTGTGTCTTCTGGGTTCGTTTATGAAGTCATTAAATGCGTTTATTGAAACGCACCAGCCAGATATGATATTGATGGAGGCTTCCGGTTTGTCTGATCCAACGGGGGTTGGGCAAATTTTTCAGTCATCACCCTTAAATGGAAAAGTATACCTGGAGCATGTTTGGTGTTTGGTTGATGCGGTAAACTATCGACGAATACCATCACTCGGGTTAAGATTGGAACATCAATTGAGATGTGCAGATACCATTATTATCAATAAAATCGATTTGGCAAAGAATGGCATTGATGATATTGCTGCTCAGATAAGAACTGTCAATCCTTTTGCCCGCCAGCTAAAAGGACGATATGGAAAGGTAGCTTGTTTAGAGTTTAAAAAGGCGCTCAACCTGTTTCCTGCTAATCGTGATGACGCTTTGGGAAGGCCGGATATTGAATCCATCGTTATTCGCAGTCACCGTGAAATACGGGAGGATCAATTAGCCCGTTTTATCAATAGCATTAAACAGGATTGCATCCGGTGTAAGGGATTTGTTAAATTGAAAGATGCCCAGGCTGTTTTTGTGCAGGGGGTTTTCTCTGATTTCTTTTTTCATAAAATTCCTGCATTCGGGGGATCGGGAGAACTGGTATTGATCGGAACATTTAAAAGAAATGAAAATCTTCAAATCACATACGATGAATACTGCAAAAGCAGCGACAACAATTAAATTTGGCTTTGAAGAGCTGGTCATTGATTACGATCAAATCACAAAACTTTTAGGGTATGATCAGGTTTCTCTGCCTGAAACTTTTTTCGGTTATTTTGAAAGTGTAAAACAGGGGTGTTGCCAATTGACGGATATTTGCGGAACCTCTCAGATCTTTGACCAGGTGGAACTCGCAAATAGTAGAAAAAAAATACTTGTAAACGAAGTTGAGTTTTCAGTTGGACCAAAGATATGGGCTGAGCTTGAAGGATCTGAAAAACTGGCCTTCTTTGTTTGTACAGCTGGTGCAACACTTAGTAAGCAAGCTGTGACGCTGCTCAGGGGAGAAGATCCGGTTCTGGGCTACGTTTATGATCTTTTTGGAAGTGCTATTGCTGAGGCCGTTGGTGATAAAGTTCAACAAATGATTCACAGGGAGGTACGCAAGGAGGGAATGCAGATCACCAATCGTTACAGCCCCGGTTATTGCCACTGGGACGTTGTCGATCAACACGAACTCTTTCGCCTGGTTGGAGGCACTCCGTGCGGGGTAAGTTTGACTCCTTCGGCACTAATGAACCCTGTAAAATCAATCAGTGGGGTGATTGGTATTGGAAAAAATGTCGATTACCGGGACTACCAATGCGAATTGTGCCAGATGAAAAATTGTCTTTACAGAAAATAGTTCTCGTATGTACGCCTGCAACTGCAAATAAGCTCATAAATAAACTACCCGGCAAAAGGAGGTCTTTCGATTAAGCCGTTATGAAGGCCTTTCACAAATATATATTTTAGTTATAGTATTAATATACAATATGTTATAAACTTCGTTTTTAGTCAAGGTGACTAGTTGCCTCGCAGAATAATAGCGATAATAAGGTGCTCGGCGAACCCTCATCGCTCGGCCTAACATTTCATTCTTCATATATACATCTCCTTTTGTCATTACTCCGCTGAAGTGTATATGCCCAATGATGAGGGTTTCACATGCGCAAATCGCTAAAAAACTGAATATTTCCACCAATACTGTAAAGTTTCATCTCATTGCAGCCTTATCATATCTAAAATCTTATATTGGCAGTAGTAGCCTGATCGTCAATTTTTTATTTATCAGCTTATTTCTTTGATACAAATTATAGGATGCTGTATAGCCCCTTTTTTAATGTCGTGCGTATTACTTAGGAATTAGTAGATTGTTTCTTTTCATAGAGATTAGTTAACAGAGATCATGAGGCTGTCTGTCAAGCGATTATTTTTTCCCGTATACGTTCTGAGTTTTTGATTAATCGGAGATCAGATAGAAGGAAATATCATATTATTTTTTGATATAATGGGTCTAATCATTACTACGTCGTCAGTGGTT
>CAZPTO010000217.1:2992-6383 GCA_964589155.1 uncultured Bacteroidaceae bacterium
ATATAGTATCTAAAGAACTTTTCGGACAGCCTCATGTTTTTTAAATTATGACAAAAGAAGTACTAATAAAATTTTTAAACAATTCCTGTAGTACAGAAGAGATTGCTGAGGTAATAAGATGGGCCAGGGAAGCATCTTCAAACCAGGAAACCAGGGGATGGATCCTGGAGGATTGGAAGTCATACCAGGAGGAGGAAAACCTGGCTTCAGAGGAAAAGTTCAGCACCATGCTCGACAAGATCCACCATAAAATTAACATTGATCACAATGATCGTCGAATAAACAACACAAAGGGGTTGGGCCACTCCCCGGTCTTTTCATGGCTAACCCGTGCAGCGGCCATTTTACTCCTGCCTGTTCTGTCCCTGTTAATATATACCATCTCTCAGAATAATATCGGACCTGGAAAGTTTGCCGGCCTGGCCGCCGATTCACTTGAAATAGTTGTTCCTTTTGGGACGAGAACTGTGGTTGAGATGACCGATGGCACGCAGGTTCACCTGAATTCCGGAAGCCGGATCAAATATCCGCTACGTTTTTCAGGAGATTCCAGGGAAATAGAGCTTTCCGGTGAAGGTTATTTTAATGTGGCGCATCATCCGGACAAGCCATTTATCGTGAAGACGGGGACTATGGATATAACAGCAATTGGCACCGAGTTTAACGTATTGGCGTATCCTGGAGCGGACTACATTTCAACTACTTTGGTAGAGGGAAAGGTGATGCTTGAAAAGACCGTGTCAGATAGAGAAAAAGAGACCATAGGCATAATGGTGCCCAATCAGCAGGTGAGTCTTAACACCAAAACCGGCGAAATTTCTTCTGAACGTGTTAACATTGACAAGTACATTGCATGGAAAGACGGGAAACTGGTATTTGAAAACGAAGATCTTTCCCAGGTGGCAGAGCGATTGAACCGGATGTTCAATGTAGATATTTTGGTGGACGATAACGTAAAGGAATATACATATACGGTCACCTTTGTGGATGAGTCTCTTTTTCAGATCCTTCATCTCATGACAGTGGCAGCCCCTGTAAATTATAAAGCCCTTCCCCGTAAAAAGCTTCCCGACGGCACATACTCAAAGCAAAAAATCATCATCGAAAAAAGATGAGTAGTAGAATTATTAACCCTTAAATCCTTGTATGCCTATGGAGCATTACTGACGAAACAGAAAACAAAAGGGAAATGCGCGAACATTTCCCTGATGCAAGTAAAAATAACTCCCCTGCGTGTATACCGGGGGTAATTTCTAACTAAAATAAAAAATCAAACGTTATGAGAAAAAAACTATTCTTTATGTTTACAGCTACATTTCTTATTGGTTCTGTCCATGTTGTTAATGCACAAGATTTGCCGGAACCATGGACAAGTACCGATATTGGAACTGTCACTGGGGGATCTGCGACCTATGATGAGAAAAGCGAAACGATTACCCTGACCGGAAGTGGAATAAACTTCTGGGAGACAGAGGACGCCCATTTTGCTTATGTAGAAATCGTTGGAGATTTCGAATTTGAAGTGCGTGTGATTACCTTCCAGAGCGAAAACGCCATGGGAGACATTGCTATAACAGGTATCAATGCTAGGAACAGTCTCGAAACAGATGCTCCCTCAATTACGATGGCCTGGCAGAATTATGGAGGGCTCTCTACTGTAGCACGCAAGGCCGCCGGAGAAACTCCAACCTGGGTTGGAGGAACACAGCCTGGATACGGAGCTATCCCCTGGTATCTTAAAGTTACCAGGGTGGGTGATGAATTCTCTACATTCGAATCCCCTGATAAATCTGAGTGGACGAATGTCGATAACCTGAATTTCTCAAATATGGATTCGATTATTTATGTAGGCCTGGTAATGTGTCCAGCTAGTGAAGGAGCTGCATCTGCCACATTCGATGGTATAAATATTACAGGAAGTATTAAAGGTGATCCAACCGGAATCCGTGCGCAAATGAATGTTGCAAATAAACGTGAGGTTTATCCAAATCCTGCACAGGATAACCTTTATGTCAGCCTGGCTCAGGCAGAGCACATTAAGCAACTATCTGTAATTGATGTAACCGGATCCGTTGTATTCAGATCCAGCGATTCATTTAATAACAACCTTGTCAACGTTAGTTCTCTAAAACCAGGTTTATACTTTTTAAATGTTGTAACAAATAAGACCACAACAACGAGCAAATTCTTTAAAAAGTAAATAGGAACCAATACAGGGGTGTCCGAAAGGTAATTATCTTAAAAAAATTCAATTGACCTTTTCGGACACTCCTCTTTATTTCATATCTCCTTAAATAAAGGATTTTTATATTCAAGTTGTGCCCGGATTGTACGATTTGTATATAACTTTTTATTATCTGGCAATTATAGCGACTTGGTGGCTTCTTATTCCTTCGTTGCGTTGAACAAATTGACATATATGGGCTACTAGAAAGGTTAATAATAGTGGTTTCAGGCCAAATAGAATGGAACCAAATCATTGCTGTTGAATAAAGAAAACATTATTCATTGAAATGGTTATATTTGTATATCCACCACTAGCAAAATAACGCATCAATACGAATAAAACAATTGAGCTCAACATCGTCAAGCCGGGAATTACTGAAGCTTCTGAAGCGGGGAGATATGGTGGCTTTTGACGCTGTCTACAATCAGTATAGTGTCAGATTGTATGGGTTTGTTTTGCGCTACATTAAAATCGAAGCAGACGCCGAAGAAATCGTACAGGAGGTCTTCGTGAAAATCTGGAAAGCCCGTAAGAATATTGACATTTACAGTTCTTTTGAATCGTTCCTCTTTACCATTGCGTATAATTCCACCATTAGCCTTCTGCGCAAAAGGGCCAGTGAGAGGAAGTATCTTGTACACCTTTCTGAAAAGTTCAACATTGAACAGGCTCCGGATTTTATAGATGAGATAGAGTTCAATGAATTGAATGAAAAACTGAAATTACTCCTGGATAAATTAACACCGCGACAAAGAGAGATTTTTCAATTAAGCCGGAGCGAAGGTCTTTCACATGCGCAAATCGCAAAAAAACTGAATATTTCTACCAATACTGTCAAACATCACCTCGTTGCGGCCTTATCTTTTTTAAAGTCCAATATTGAAAACAGACTGGTTGTTAATTTATTATTCATCAGTTTATTTCTTTGAAAAAATAGTGGGATGCTGTATAGCCCTCTTTTTAATGTCGTGCGTATTACTTAGGAATTAGTAGATTGTTTCTTTTCATAGAGATTAGTTAACAGAGATCATGAGGCTGTCTGTCAAGCGATTATTTTTTCCCGTATACGTTCTGAGTTTTTGATTAATCGGAGATCAGATAGAAGGAAATATCATATTATTTTTTGATATAATGGGTCTAATCATTACTACGTCGTCAGTGGTT
>CAZPTO010000218.1:0-6362 GCA_964589155.1 uncultured Bacteroidaceae bacterium
GGGAGATTATAAAAATCCTCCTGGGGTTGGGCAGGAGGTTTTTTGTTTTGCATATGGATCCGGTTTTAGTAACCGTAGATGGCGGTCTTGCCGAGTTCCTCTTCAATACGGAGAAGCTGGTTGTATTTTGCGATCCTGTCGGAGCGGCTCAGGGATCCTGTTTTAATCTGACCTGAGTTGGTTGCCACTGCGATATCGGCGATGGTCGCATCTTCGGTTTCACCGGAGCGGTGGGAAGTTACGGTAGTCCATCCTGCCCTGTGGGCCATCTCGATGGCATTCAGTGTTTCGGTCAGTGTTCCGATCTGGTTCACTTTGATCAGGATCGAATTGGCGCTTCCCTGCTCAATCGCCTTGGACAGGTATTCAACATTGGTAACGAGCAGGTCGTCACCTACCAGTTGCACCTTGTCACCCAGCTTGTCGGTGAGGATCTTCCAGCCGTCCCAGTCGGCTTCATCCATGCCGTCTTCGATGGAATCGATCGGGTACTTGGAAACCAGTTCCGCAAGGTATTCTGTCTGCTCGGCCTGGCTGCGCTTTGCACCGCCTTCGCCCTCAAATTTTGCATAATTGTACACGCCATCCTCGAAAAACTCAGATGCAGCGCAGTCAAGTGCGATGGTGATATCTGATCCGGGCTTGTAGCCTGCGTTCTCAACAGCTTTCAGTATACTTTCCAGTGCATCCTCGGTACCTTGTAGTTCGGGTGCGAATCCGCCTTCGTCGCCAACTGCGGTGCTGAGTCCGCGTCCTTTAAGCACTGCCTTCAGGGCGTGGAATACTTCCGCTCCCATCCTGAGGCCTTCCTTGAACGTTTTTGCTCCTATCGGTCGGATCATGAATTCCTGGAATGCAATGGGTGCATCTGAATGTGATCCACCGTTGATAATGTTCATCATCGGCACGGGAAGGTGCTTGGCATTGGTGCCTCCAATGTAGCGGTACAGCGGCATGTCGTGGTACATCGCAGCAGCTTTTGCCACAGCAAGTGAAACACCCAGCATGGCATTTGCGCCCAGTTTACTCTTGGTTTTTGTACCATCCAGGGCCAGCATTTTATGATCAATGCCCACCTGGTCGAGTGCATCCATCCCCAGCAGCTCAGGTGCGATAACATTATTCACATTATCAACTGCTTTGGTTACTCCTTTTCCCAGGTAACGGTTCTTGTCACCGTCACGAAGTTCCAGTGCCTCATTTTCCCCGGTGGAGGCGCCTGAGGGTACACCAGCCCTGCCGACAAAGCCACTGGCGAGTGTTACTTCTACTTCGATGGTTGGATTTCCCCTTGAATCGAGGATCTCGCGTGCATGAACATCAACAATTTGTCCCATGATATGATTCTTTTAAGTTTTTAACACAAAAGGGATCAAGCACCAAAAGATACCTCATCCCCTTGCAATATTGAAAAAAGCGATATGATTTTATTCTTTCTTTTCCTTGTCGTCTGATGCTGTATCTTCAGCTTCGTCCTTCTTTTCCGCCTTGGGTGTCTCACCAGCCTGCGCTTTCTCTTCTTCCTTCTTCTCCCCGGCGGGTGCAGATGCTTCGGGAGCTTCTTCTTTTGCTTCAGCAGGTGCAGGTGCTTCGGGAGCTTCTTCTTTCTTCTCTTCAGCAGGTGCAGATGCTTCGGGAGCTTCTTCTTTTGCTTCAGCGTTGGGTGCTGCGGCAGAGGTTTCCTCCTGTGCTTCGTCTGTTACCTCTTCGGCAGCAGTACCGGCGGTTGCTTCAGGCGCTTGTTCCGCTGTGGCATCTTCTGCCTGGGCCTCCTCGGTGGCAGCTACAGCTGCTCCGGTCGCCGGAGCGGTGGTCTCTGCAGTGGTTCCTTCACTCTTCTTCTTACCGCCACGTCTTCTCCTGCTGGAAGACTTTTTCGCTGCAGCTTTTTCAGCAAGCAGGTTTTCATTGTAATCCACCAATTCGATAATACACATATCGGCATTGTCTCCCAGGCGGTTTCCCAGCTTGATGATCCTGGTATATCCTCCCGGACGATCAGCGACTTTCTCAGCCACTTCGCGGAAAAGCTCGGCGGTAGCCTCTTTATCCTGCAGATAACTGAACACCTGTCGACGGGAGTGTGGTATCGTTCTTTGCCCGTGTGATCAGCGGCTCCACGAAAATTTTCAGCGCTTTGGCTTTGGCCGTGGTGGTTTTGATCCGCTTATGGGTGATCAGTGAAGCAGCCATATTTCCAAGCATCGCCTCACGGTGCCCCTTCTGCCTGCTTAAGTGATTTAGTTTCTTCTTATGTCTCATCTCAATTAATCCTTGTCAAGTTTGTATTTGCTGGTATCCAGACCAAAGCTGAGGTTCATGGATGCCAGGAGTTCCTCAAGTTCTGTCAGCGATTTCTTTCCGAAGTTCCTGAATTTCAACAGGTCATTCTTATTGAATTTCACCAGGTCTCCGAGTGTTTCCACCTCTGCTGCTTTCAGACAGTTCAATGCCCGCACAGAGAGGTCAAGGTCGACCAGTTTTGCTTTCAGGAGCTGACGCATATGCAATACTTCTTCATCGAACTCCTCATTTGCGAAGCCCTCGTCAGCATCCAGGGTGATTTTCTCATCTGAAAAGAGCATGAAGTGATAGATCAGGATCTTGGCTGCTTCCTTCAGTGCATCTTTGGGATGAACGGAACCATCGGTTTCGATATCGATGATCAGCTTTTCGTAGTCGGTCTTTTGCTCCACCCTGTAGTTCTCGATCTCGTATTTTACGTTTTTAATCGGCGTGTAAATAGAGTCGATAGCGATCAGTCCGAATTCGGATTCTGCGGGCTTGTTTTCCTCTGCGGGAACATAACCGCGCCCTTTATTGATGGTCAGCTCCATCTGGAGTTTGACATCTGATTCCATGTGGCAGATCGTCAGGTCAGGATTCAGCACCTTGAATCCATTGAGGAACCTGCCAAGATCGCCCGCTTTGAATGTGTCCTGTCCGGAGATGGTCACAACGACTTTCTCCTCGTTCACATCTTCGATCTGCTGTTTGAAACGGATCTGTTTCAGGTTCAGTATAATATCGGTGACGTCTTCGATCACGCCTGTTATTGTTGAAAACTCGTGTTCAACACCTTCGACCTTTACCGTGGTGATGGCAAAGCCTTCTAGAGAGGCAAGCAGTATCCTTCTAAGGGCGTTCCCTATCGTGATACCGTAGCCCTGCTCCAGTGGTCTGAACTCGAATTTGCCGCGCTTATCGTCGGCTTCAAGCATAATAACCTTATCTGGTTTCTGGAATGCTAGTATGGCCATAATATAATATGTATATTGTTTATTTTGAATATAATTCAACGATGAGTTGTTCCTTGATATTCTCAGGAATTTCCTCTCTTTCAGGACGATTCAGGAATTTGCCGGTCATGGTTGCTCCATCCCATTCCAGCCAGCTGGATGATCCTGCGCGGTTGCTTTCAAGCGCATCCTGGATCACAACCAGGGATTTGGATCGTTCTCTTACGGCAACGATATCGCCTGGTTTGAGTGTATAGGAGGGTATGCTTACCACCTCTCCGTTCACAGTAATGTGGCGGTGGCTGACAAGCTGGCGTGCACCATCCCTTGACTGGGCGATGCCTAACCGGAATATCACATTATCGAGACGTGATTCCAGCAGCTGCAGCAGGATCTCACCTGTTACACCCTTGCTCCGTGAAGCTTTTTCAAAAAGATTGCGGAACTGCTTCTCAAGAACACCGTAGGTATATTTTGCCTTTTGTTTCTCTTTCAGCTGGATCCCGTATTCCGAAGCTTTGCGTCTTCTTTTGTTCATACCATGGGATCCCGGCGGATAATTCTTTTTCTCAAAAGATTTATCGGTACCGTAGATCGCTTCACCGAACTTCCTGGCAATTTTTGTTTTTGGTCCTCTGTATCTAGCCATCTGTAACTATTTGTAATATGATTATACTCTTCTTCTTTTGGCCGGACGGCATCCATTGTGTGGCAATGGAGTCACGTCAACGATCTCGGTCACCTCGATACCTGCACCATGAATGGTACGGATCGCAGATTCCCTGCCTGATCCCGGTCCTTTGACATATACTTTCACTTTCCTCAGTCCAAGGTCATAGGCAATCTTTGCGCATTCCTGCGCTGCCATCTGTGCTGCATACGGCGTATTCTTTTTTGAACCACGGAATCCCATTTTACCGGCCGATCCCCATGAGATCACCTGTCCCTGACTGTTGGTCAGTGAAATGATAATATTATTAAAAGAAGCGTGAATATGCGCCTCTCCAACTGGTTCAACCTTAACGGAACGCTTCTTTGATGATCCTGTCTTCTTAGCCATGTTATGATCTTCTTATTTAACTGCTTTCTTTTTATTTGCGACTGTCTTCTTGCGACCTTTCCTGGTCCGTGCATTGTTCTTGGTACTCTGTCCTCTAACAGGCAGACCAATACGGTGACGAATTCCACGGTAGGAACCGATGTCCATCAGGCGTTTGATGTTCATCTGTACGGAGGATCTGAGCTCACCTTCCACCTTGTAACTTTCATTCACGATCTTACGGATCTTGCTCACCTGGTCGTCATTCCAGTCCTGGACCTTGACATTCCTGTCAACACCAGCTTCATCGAGGATCTTTTGGGCGGAACTTCTTCCGATTCCGAAAATGTAGGTCAGCCCAACCTCACCCCTTTTGTTCTTCGGTAAATCTACGCCAACGATTCTTGCCATATTCTTTGTTTAATTATTTCTGTTAAAGATTATCCCTGACGTTGCTTGAACTTGGGATTTTTCTTGTTAATCACGTACAAGCGTCCTTTCCTGCGCACGATCTTGCATTCTGCGCTACGCTTTTTTACTGATGCTTTGACTTTCATTATTTCTAAGGTCTTTATTTATATCTGTATGAAATCCTGCCCTTGGTCAGGTCATAGGGTGACATTTCCACCTTTACCTTATCTCCCGGCAGTAATTTTATATAATGCATTCTCATTTTTCCTGATATGTGGGCTGTGATCACGTGACCGTTCTCCAGCTCAACACGAAACATTGCGTTAGACAAAGCTTCGGTGATCACACCATCTTGTTCAATCGATGCTTGTTTTGCCATATTCAGACTATTTATTTATTACTTCATCGATATAGGAAAACGTAGATAAAATATCTGCTTCTCCTTTATCAACTGCAATTGCCAACTCAAAATGTGCAGACGGTTGATGGTCTGCTGTGCTGATGGTCCAGCCATCAGCCCCCTGGTTGATCTGGCGTTTGCCCATATTGATCATGGGTTCGATACAGATCACCATTCCCTTCTTCAGTTTCACACCCGATCCCCTTCGTCCGTAGTTCGGCACCTCAGGTTCTTCGTGCATGTGCCGTCCGAGTCCGTGCCCGACCAGTTCTCTCACCACGGAGTACCCGTGACTTTCTGCGTGTTGCTGAACGGCATAACCGATATCTCCCACACGTTGTCCTGCGACAGCTGTTTCAATTCCCTTGTACAGGCATTCCCTGGTTATCTTCATCAGCTGCTTCACTTCGGGGGAGGCTTCACCGACCTCGAAGGTAAATGCAGTATCACCATAAAAGCCATTTTTCACCACTCCACAATCCACCGATACAATGTCTCCGTCACGGAGGGTTACCTCCTTTGCCGGGATGCCATGCACCACCTGTGAATTAACCGAAGTACAGAGTGTTGCGGGAAAACCCTGGTATCCTTTGAACCCGGGAACCGCATCATGGTCGCGAATGAACGCCTCGGCAATTTCATCCAGTGCTGCTGTTGAAATACCCGGGCGGACATGTTTTCCGACCTCTGCAAGTGTCTTTGACACCAGCAGGTTGCTCTCCCGCATCAATTCAATCTCTTCCGCTGTCTTCAAATAGATCATCAAAGAACGTTTCTCAGTTTAGATCGCCGAGGATGCACCGCCGGCGCGTCCCTTGATCTTTCCTGATTTCATTAATCCGTCGTAGTGACGCATCAACAGGTGACTTTCCACCTGCTGCAGTGTATCCAAAATCACACCCACCATAATCAGCAGGGAGGTGCCTCCGAAAAACATTGCGAAACTGCTGTTTACCTGGAACATCATTGCAAATGCGGGCATGATCGCCACAAAAGCAAGGAAAAACGAACCAGGCAGGGTGATCTTCGACATCACCGAGTCGAGAAACTCTGCTGTTTTACGCCCGGGTTTGACTCCGGGAATGAATCCCCCGTTTTTCTTCATATCCTCTGCCATCTGCGTAGGATTTACCGTCACGGCAGTATAGAAATAGGTAAATAGTATGATCAGCACCGCGTTGGTAAAGTTGTACCAGAAACCCACCGGGTTCGAGAACGCTGCCGCAACACCTGTCGCTGAGTCAGATTGTGCAAATCCGGCGATGGTGATCGG
>CAZPTO010000219.1:0-6359 GCA_964589155.1 uncultured Bacteroidaceae bacterium
TAGTACGCGATGCATTCATATCTGCAATCGCCGGGTTCCCCGACTGGATGATCCACTGATCGAACTTCATGCCTGACGATGGGCGATCGGCCTCAATGCTGACCAGGTGACCTTCCGGGTAGTTACCACCCCCATCACCCGCATCGACCAGGAGGGTATAGAGCGGGCCTGCCACTGTGTCGATCAGTTGGATGGCATCAATGCGGGAAGTAACGGGACCCGATTTAAACCGGTAGATCCTGAACCAGTTAATGGCTCCCAGGTCAGGCGTGCCTGCTTTATTGGCCTCACTTGTTTTAAGCGTAACATAATTCCATCCGTCCGTCAATCCAGTCAGGTTCCAGCTATATTCATTCTGGTCAGGCCTGCCGGAGCTTCCAATCTCCACCTGGTTGCTGGATTCATGAACAGAAACATCAGAAACATAGTACCAGAAACGTAATTCTGTATTTGCTTCGGTGCCATAACAATTATACGGGGTGGTAAAAGTCTTTTTGAACTCATCCGTACTGCCTGCAGAGAACTCAATGCAACCGGTGCCTTGCTGATGATCTGTCTCATTCAGACTAAGTCCGGCAGAGGATTTCCAACCGTCGCTGTCGTCACAATCATCCATGTAACTACCCGGATTTCCACTGATCACTTGCTTCAATTCCGATTTCTCACCGAACCATTCCTCGCCCTCCTGGATCATCTGCCACTGAAAATTAAACAGTCCGTCCGCATCCGGCACGACTACACCGAAAGTAAAGGTTTTCTCCTCTCCCGGGACAATGCTGTCACCTTCAGCAAGGTGCACCCTTGTCAGACCCCAGTTCTCATTGTCAGCAGGTCCCTGGCTGCCCAGTCTGAATTGCCCGGTGGTCGTCCAGGCGGAAGTTCCCGTGTTTTTCATGGTAATACTTACCGTGATCGTATCGCCTGCGACCAGTTCGGGGACATCCTGCGAAACAAAAGCGGCATCATTTCCTGTTTCTTTGCCCCCGTTCAGCAGGTCGCGTTGCGATACGCTGTAGTAATGGATGGAATTCTTTTCTGCCAGCCATTCCAGCAGGCAAGCCCGCAGTTCCTCGGCTTCATCCAGGTATTGATCACGGTCGGGATTGCTGCCCAGCAGGTTATTCAGTTCATGGGGATCCGTATTCAGATCATACAATGCATTGATCACATCTGATTTGATGGTATAGGGGATCATCAGTTTCCATCCGTCCTTCACCACCATGTAATTCGATGTATTGGGCCGGTCCCACTCCGTCACAACATACTGACCATGTTCACTATCCGTTCCTTCGATCAGTCCCCGCAGACTTTTTCCTTCAGTAGCAGGTCCCGAAACCCCGAGATAGTCGAGAATGGTTGGGTATAAATCAATCAGGGAAACATATCCTTCTACAGTGGTTGCGGGATCAATTACACCGGAATTCCTGATTAACAGGGGAATATGTGCCGATTCTTCATAAAACACATTTTTCTCGCGCATGCCGTGTGCGCCAAGCATCTCGCCGTGATCACTCACAAAAATTACCATGGTCTTGTCTGCAATGCCCAGTGAATCGAGTTTGTCCAGAATTTTTCCCACATAGTGATCAATCTCGGAAACCAGTCCGTAATATTCAGAGATCATGTATTTGATCTTGTCCGGATCCCCATATTCTGTCCGGTTCAGCCTGCTGTTGGAGCGATAATAAGGTGAATTCTGCATGTCATCGTCGATACTCACCGGCGGCACCATTTCCTCCACCGGGTACATGCCGTACCAGGGTTCAGGAGCAAGCATGGGGGTATGTGGGAAATGAAAGGAACAGGTAATACTGAAAGTTGAGTCCTTCAGCCGCTCAATTGCCTCAAGCGCCTGCCCGGCCTGGAATGCTGTCATGGTGTGTTCCTGGTCGAGTGTCAGTTCCCCGTGTTGATCGGGCTGTGAATGTTTCAACCCCTGGTCTTGCAATTCCTGCCATGTTTTTCCGAAATACCGGTCCAGTGGATTGGCGATATAGGGCCATTTTGACATTCCATCTACAAACTCCCCTGAACCTGGAGACGGCGGTGAACCAACTGTTGCAAGGTAATCCCGCCAAATGTGGCTCTGACCTCCGGGTCCGAATATCGAAGCCCCGTTGCCTGCAATTTTCACGGGATTTTCGTACACCTCTGCACGTTCTGACAATGCATGCCATTTACCGTAATATTCAGTTCGGTAACCATTTTCTGAAAGGACCTCATCAAAAGTCGGCATGGTCATTACCTCGCTCTCATCATAGTAATAGGTCTGGGCATTTGAACTCACGCCTGTGCTTTCAACGGAGAATCCGGTAAGCATTGAAGAGCGTGCCGGTCCGCAAACGGCGCAAGGCGTATAGGCATTTTTGAAATACGCACCCTGCTCCGCAAGGCGATCCAGGTTCGGTGTCTGGATGACATCATTCCCTGCATACCCCAGTGCATCATAGCGTTGCTGGTCAGTGACAATAAATAGCAGGTTCTTTTTATCAGGCTGTTGGGGAAATGCCTGTTGCAACAGGAAGATTCCCAGGATTAAAAACAGGAGTTTTTTAGTATAGAGAGACATCTTGTGTCGTTTTTTTATGAGTGAAACATCAATATGTTGCGATCCGGAACCATCAAGTCCATCGGTAAGGTGGCTTGCGTGCACCTTTGTAAGTCAATACTGCCTGGAGGTTCGGCGTTTCGATGCAGGGTTGTTCTGTGTATCAGCGTTACGCATTGTCTGCACCTGTTCTCAATTATTTTGCATCCAGGACAACCACCTCGAACTCCTCGAATGTTACATCTGTATCGATAAATACAAGGGAGTCCATGGCATGGAAAGTACTTCCTCCATCTTCGAAGGTGTAGTCCAGGTAAATGGTCCGGTGTTTAAATTCGGAATAGCTTTCTGCTTCCTCGTCATTTTTTGTAAAATACTGCCCTGTGCCGTTTACAGTCACAGTACCCGCATTCAGTTGAGAGATTGAAATGTTCTGGGCCGACGTATCAAAAGACAAAATCATCCGGTATTTTCCATCCTTTTTCGTACCCCCCAGTGTTGACATTACAGATTCGGATAAAGAGTTCGTGGTAAGCTTGGTTAAATCGTTATCAGTAAGGAATCGTGCTGAATAGAAAACAGTATCCTGGGGAATAGCAGTTGTATTGATGGTCTGTCCCCTTAACAGGTATACCCCGTGCAGCGGGTTGATATATTGAACCCCGAACAACGTATAATTTTTCGGAAGGATGTCCCAGTCTTCGGAAATCCTCGGATCAGGATCCTCTACAGCACTTGCTGGTGAACCGCTCAGTATCGTATCACCAAAGCCATCTGTAATCCGCAGAGGTAAAACGTATTTCAGATCAACGGTGGCTGGATCATCAAAAAACGCATCCTCCAGGTCTACCCTCAGTTTGCCGAAAAAGCTTCCTTCGGGAATGGTGATCCGGTCGAAGGTGGCAGTATAATAGGCTGTCGGCAGGATCTCGAGTGTATCTCCTTCTCCATTTGTAATGTTTGCAGCCAGTTCGGGTGCCAGTTCAATGGCTACTTCCCGGTCCCGCTCATTCTCATACATTCCACCTAATGCCACTCCTACACTGAACGCATATTCCAGGTCGATGGAATTATCACCGACAACTTCATCTCCCAGCATGATCGTCCGGACAGGTGTTTGAAATGGGAAATATACTGACTGGTATGCAAAATCGTCAAATTCCACCTCCTGGTTCGAACAACTGACCAACAGTGCAAATATGCCTAATAAGAAAAAAGTCCTTTTCATTTTATCGCAATTTATGTGTTAAATATTCTACTTCCAACCCTCATTCTGGACAAGTTCGTATCTCAGGGTTTCTGTGTAGGGGATTGGTCCATAGATTTGATAAGGCGCAAATACACGTGACTCCACCTCAAAATTGGTGTATGTGTTGCCATCCGCAGACACGCGGACTCCAGAGACGGGCCCATTCATAGTCCCTGTCAACATCCATCTTCGCATATCCCAGAACCGCTGTTTTTCAAAACAGAGTTCAATACGTCGTTCATTACGAATCAGCTCCCGCAACCCGGCCTTATCCAGTCCATCCACATAATCGGATGATGTTATTCCCACCCGCGCACGTAGTGCGTTCATTACCTGCCGGGAAGAAAAACCACTGATGTCTCCATCCGGCCCGGCATCCTCGTTAGCTGCTTCAGCAAAAATTAACAGTGCCTCCGAAAAACGAACGTAAATATAGTAATGCATCCCGGAAGAATTCACTGTTGGATCCAGGTCTACGTTTTCTATATTCATGAATTTTTTAAGATAATAGCCGGTTTTTGTGGCGTAATTATTGGTGCTTCCAACGGCGTCCTGGCTGCCGGCCTGCGTATTTATAGTAATTGTCTGATCACCCTGCTGGAACTGTGACCCGTTATAAAAGATATATTTTGCCAGCCTGGGGTCCCTCCCCGAATAGGGATCATTCGAGTTGATTTTGCTGAGCGGCGCAGGGGTTCCATCAATCATTGGGAATGCATTGACAAGTTCCTGTGTAGGATTTGTCAGTCCTCTGCCATACTGTGATGGGGGATAATTTTCACTTTCCCAGCTTTGTCCGTCAGAGTCCCGCGACGAGTACCAGAGCACTTCCCTGTGGTTCCTCTGGTAATTTGCAACAACAGGGCTGTTGTAAAAATCCAGGAGGACGGTGTTTGAAGGCGTAACGTAATCCAATCCGCTATTGGCCCACAATACACTTGCAGCTGCTTTTGCTGCATCTCCGTAAGTATACGTCCCGTCGGAGTAAGCCGGACTGGCCGCATAAAGCAATGTTTTTGCTTTGATGAACTTGGCTACGATCCCGTTGATCCGGTTGGTGTTTCTGCTCCCCATTGCCTGGTCAACAACGACGTCATCAATATCGCTCCAACGGTCTGGCAGCAGGCTGATGGCCGTGTTGCAATCACCAATAATAAATTCCACGAGGTCATTGAAACTTGACCGGGGAACCTGGTATTCTGAAGGACTTGATGAATTCAACACTGCATCCACGATGGGTACACCCAGCATTTCCCCGTTGGCTCCTTTGCCGGCGTGGGCCTGTAGCAGGTGAAAATAATTCCATGCTCTCAGTGCATACGCCTCTCCTTTCAACTTCATAGCAAATAGCGAATCCGTGGTTTCATTCCGCCAATACCATTCAATATCATCCATATTCTCGAGGAACGTGTTGATATAAAAAATACTTTCGTAGGACCTGTTCCATTCACTGAAGGGGTTATCACTGGAGGTCCATCCACCCGAAACAACAGTTTTGATGTTGCTCGAAGGATCATTATTCACGGCATCATCAGAAGCATATGATAATCTGAAATTCTGGTGTGACCGCGGAAGGTTCCGGTAGGCATTCATCAGAAAACCTTCTGTAAAGGTCATTACCGATTTTATATCCTCCAGATCATAGATATTTTCATCCTCGGGCTCCAGTATCTCACAACTACTGAGGAATCCGACAAGGGTAACCATTGCCAGTATTTTATATCTTAAAATTTTCATCTTCATTATTTTTTAGATTAAAAAGTAGTAATCCAACCAATTGAGATTCCTTTTGTCCTCGGAGCACCGCCGGGATTGATCTCGGTATAATTAATATTCTTGCCCAGGATCACCATATTACTGGCCCGGAGATAAATTCTTGAATTTACTATGAACGATGCTTCTCCTTCAGCATTCAAATGATAGGTCAACTGCATCGTGGGAATTCGGAATGAGTTATCTGAAAAGATCCAATAATCTGACTGCCGGTCGTTATGATTGGCATCGGTTGTGGTAAGCCTCGGATGAATGGCGTTAGGATCCATATTATCTGGTCCGTATGCCTCATTTGCCATCACCGAATACTTGTTGTTGCCGGAAATACGGAAATAACTGCCTGAACGGGCATCCGTATCACCAAACTGCCCGATACCAAGGGCATAGAATTGCAGGTTTTTATACTGAATATCCAGGTAAAGGCCGTATTGGAGTCTCGTACTGTGACCAATGATCCTGGTATCGAGCTGATCAATCACATCATCGCTGTTCTGATCAAGGTACTTGATGTCACCCGGATAAACAGCTCCGAATGATGGTTCCGGCAATCCCTCCACCAACGTGCCATCGGAATTAAAATCATCCTCTGTATACAATCCATCTGATATCAGTCCCCACATGGCGTCGGTCGGGGTGCCTTCCCTGAGGAGTGCTTCATCTTCCCCTTCATAGAACGGCTCTTCCCGGCGTGTTATTTTTGGTGATACAAACAGCATATTGGCACCTGCGGTGATGGTCAGAGCATCACTGGCTGCATAGATGTATTCAAGTCCGAGGTCCAGTCCCTGG
>CAZPTO010000220.1:0-6351 GCA_964589155.1 uncultured Bacteroidaceae bacterium
GTCCTGGAGTCAATACCGGACATCACACGGAATGCGATCCTTGCCGGGAAATTGGCTTTGATCACACCGGTAATGATATTCGTGGTGGGGCGTTGCGTGGCGATCACCAGGTGGATGCCGATGGCCCTTGCAAGCTGCGCAAGGCGTGAAATGGGCGTTTCAATATTCCGGCCGGCAGTCATGATCAGATCAGCAAATTCATCGATCACCACGACGATAAAGGGCATATAACGGTGGCCTTTCTCCGGGTTGAGTTTCCTGGCAATGAACTTTTTATTGTATTCCTTGATGTTCCTCACATGGGCATTCTGCAACAGGTCATAACGCTCATCCATCTCCACACAGAGGGAATTGAGCGTGCTGATGACTTTCTGGGTGTCGGTAATGATCGCATCCTCTGAATCCTCCAGCTTGGCCAGGAAATGGTTTTCAATCTTGGTAAACAGCGAAAGTTCCACTTTTTTTGGATCAATCATCACGAATTTCAGTTGTGCAGGGTGTTTCTTATAAAGCAGGGACGCGATGATGGCATTCAGGCCAACCGATTTACCCTGACCGGTTGCTCCTGCCACCAGGAGGTGTGGCATCTTGGTGAGATCGAATGTGAAGGTCTCATTCGAGATCGTTTTTCCCAGTGCAATGGCCAGCTCAAAATCCGATTCCTGGAATTTCCTTGAGCTCAGGATCGTTTTCATGGACACAATTTTCGGTGTCTGGTTGGGCACCTCGATACCAATAGTGCCTTTGCCGGGGATCGGTGCGATGATCCTGATGCCCAATGCCGCCAGGCTGAGCGCAATGTCATCTTCCAGGTTCTTGATCTTCGAGATCCGGATACCGGGCGCCGGAACGATCTCGTAAAGTGTTACCGTAGGACCGATGGTCGCCTTGATCTTGTCGATCTTGATCTTGTAGGAGGCGAGCGTTTCTACAATCCTGTTCTTATTGGAGAGGAGTTCTTCGTTGGTTACAGTGGTCTCACCCGAATCATAGTCACGAAGCAGACCCAGCGACGGTAGCTTATACCGCGGCAGTTCCAGTGTTGGATCATAGTCCTGTAATTCCCCTGCTGTACCTTCACCACTGATACTGTCTTCGGTGTTGCTTTGACTGACGGACATTTCAATATCTTCTGACCGGGGGGCAGGAACAGGATCCCGGGGGGCTGTGACATCATTACCCTTATCAGTAACGACAAAGGATTCTTCATCGGGAATATGCCCTTCCCCGGGCGCCTCGTTTCTTTTTTCCGCCTGCTCAAAAGAAGTCACCAAGGCAGTTTTTTCGTCATCCGTTTCCACGTCAGGGGAATCAGTGTCAAATCCGGATTCCTCCCCGGTTTTGGCAGCCAGTAATTCCTTTTTCTCCCTGAGGCGGTGAAGGATAGGGGTGGTGAACAGGGCAAAAACAGAGAACAGGATCAACAGTACACTTCCTGTGCCGGCAACCCCCATGGCTGCGATCATCCACCTGCTGATATGGTATCCGTGCATTCCGCCAGGTCCGCTGCCTAGATAGCCCGAGGCACTACCAAAAATCACACCCAGGGTGACCGAAGAAAGAATGATCAGGATGAGAAGATTGCGGGTAACTGTCCATGTTTTCAGGATCCTGAGCCTGAAAAGTCCCAGTGCCCAGACGATCAGGATGGCCGGAAACAACAGGCTCGGAATTCCAAACCACCTGTTCATGAAGGTGTCGGAAAGCCAGGCTCCCCACTTACCTCCCTGGTTCTCAACAGTGATCTCGGGTCCGGAAAAAATCTCAGCCCATCTGAAATCCTGGTCAGTCTGCCACTGAAAAAAATAGGAAATAAAAGACAGGAACAGGTAAAAAGCAAAGAGGATGAATACAATACCCAGTGCATAACGAAACCGGTCATCCCTGAACAGGGAAAACCTTGATCTTAATTTGTTTGACTTTGACTTTGATTTTGAATGCTTTTTCTTTTTCCTGCTCATCTTGATTTTGCTCGGCAAGCTAAATTATAGTTTTGAATTTACTAATGTAATCATAACGGGGAAAGCTTATTTATTCTTTTGTGAACAAGCTGTTAATAATACCTTCCATTGATTCCCTTGATACAGCTACGTAATCTTCCGGCACTTCAAATAGCCGGGGATTGATCTCTTTTTTTGTGTGCTCGTACATGACAAGATGCATTTTCAGGATGCTTAACTGGACCCTGAAGTCTGCAAGTACATGATCAATAAAATAATAGGGTGTTGTAATGTTGGGAGATTTTATGTCAATGTCTTCGATAAAGTAAATATCATATTCATGCTTGTCGGTGCGCACAATGCCCCGGTTCGACAGCATCCCGCAGATGGTCATTGTATCTGGCGTGATCTCAAGCGAAGGGTTCTGAAATGCTGCTATCCCGGCAGGTACCTCACCTTTTTCCCCGTAGTGCACCACCTTTGTGCCAAAAAAATTGAGCATGGTAACAACTGTATTCTTCCTGAGGTCCGCTATCTGGACCAGGCTGAATTGTCCGAAATATCCATGGATCCTGGTACGAATATGCCTTTTCGTATAATGGGCCTCCATGATGTCCGGTAACAGGGTGGTTGGAATATCCCCGGCCATATGATCCATGTAGTTGACCCTGTATTTGATATATTCAGCCTCGACCATACCCGCTTCGGCTCCGTCCCGTTTACATGCAAAGGAGATCAACAGGAAAAGCAGGGGAAATAATGAATATTTCAATCGGTCTTGCATGTTGATAATTCTCACCAAAAGTAGGAATTATTGAAAGATATTAAAAAACATAAAAAGCAAGGCTTTAAAAACTCTAGATTTGTAGTTCCATAATATGGGATTGTAATTCCATGAAAAGTTAAAAGAATGACAAAAGTTGCAGTAGTTGCTCTGGGAGGTAACGCATTGTTGCGGGGCGACCAGGCCGGGACCATCGACGAGCAGGAACAGAATACGACAGATACCCTGGAAAACCTGGTGCACCTGCTCAGGGAAGGATATGAGTTGGTGATCACACATGGCAACGGTCCGCAGGTGGGTAACATCCTGATGCGCAATGACGCGGGTGACAGTGTATATGGAATTCCACAGATGCCACTGGATATTTGCGTGGCTGATTCACAGGGTGGGATCGGTTATATGATCGAAAGGATGCTCCGGAATGTGCTTAAAAAACATCACATCGATAAAGAGATCGTAACTCTGGTCACCCAGGTCCTGGTGAAGAATGACGATCCTGCATTCATTGCGCCTACCAAGCGTGTGGGTAAGATCTACTCACGTGCGGAAGCAGATCGCCTTGCTGCAGAGAAAGGATGGACCTTCAAGGAGGACAAGAAGAAACCTGACGGGTGGCGGAGGGTAGTGCCTTCTCCCCAACCCATAGGGATTATGAATGAGAAAGTGGTTGAGACACTGGCACGCCAGGGAACAATCGTTATCGCAGCGGGTGGTGGAGGCGTCCCGGTATATATCGATGAGCAAGGCAGGGTGCGGCCCGCGGAGGCAGTGATCGATAAAGACAGTGCATCCGCTTTGCTGGCTTCACATATCGGGGCAGATGAATTTTATATCCTTACGGATGTGCCTTTCGTCTATGTGAACTATGGCTCCCCCCAGCAGCAGGAGCGTGAGTTCCTCGATTACAAGGACACAAAGGCATACCTGGATTCCGGCATGTTCGGGGAAGGGGATATGGCACCTAAAATCAGAGCATGTCTTAGTTTTATTGAAAAGGGAGGAGGTAAGAGCGTGATCACAGAAGCTTTTAAGCTGGAGGATAAAAGTTATGGCACAAAAATTACGTATGAATACGAAGATTAATCTAATTTTGTAGGCCTGGTTAATTAGATTTACCTGGTCAATTAAAAACAACTGACATTAAAACACAACTGAAATGGCTTATAATTTAAGAAACAGGAATTTCCTGAAGTTGCTTGATTTTACTCCGGGGGAGATTCGGTTCCTGCTGGACCTCAGTTTTACGCTTAAGAAAGCAAAATACAGTGGCACAGAAATGCCCAGGCTGAAAGGGAAGAGCATTGCACTGATCTTTGAGAAATCATCGACCAGGACCCGGTGTGCATTCGAGGTGGCTGCCTATGAGCAGGGCGCGCATGTAACCTACCTGGGGCCTTCGGGATCACAGATAGGCCACAAAGAGTCGATGAAGGATACTGCCCGCGTGCTTGGACGCATGTACGACGGTATCGAATACCGTGGTTTCGGTCAGGATGTGGTGGAGGAGCTCGGTAAATTTGCTGGCGTCCCTGTCTGGAACGGGCTGACCACGGAGTTTCATCCAACGCAGATCCTGGCAGATTTTATGACCATGCTGGAGCATTCCGACAAGCCTTTGAACCAGCTTTCCTTCGCTTATCTCGGCGATGCGCGTAACAATATGGGAAATTCCCTCCTGGTGGGGGCTGCCAAAATGGGCATGGATTTCAGGGCAGTGGCCCCAAAAGAATGTCAGCCCGATGAAGCACTTGTGAAACAATGCAGGGAGATTGCCGGGCAGACCGGTGCCTCCATCACCATCACCGATGATGTGGATGCAGGTGTGAAAGGGGTGGATTTCCTTTATACGGATGTATGGGTCTCCATGGGCGAAGCAGAGGAAGTATGGAACGATCGCATCCAACTCCTGCAACCCTACCAGGTGAATAAAGCGGTCATGGAAAAGACAGGCAATGAAAACGTCAGGTTCCTGCATTGTCTTCCCGCATTTCATAACCGGGATACCAAGGTAGGTGAGGAGATTTTTGAAAAATTCGGGATTGAAGCCATGGAGGTCACAGACGATGTGTTTGAATCAGAACACTCCCTCGTCTTCGATGAAGCTGAAAACCGGCTGCATACCATCAAAGCGGTGATGGTCGCTACCCTTGGCGCCTAGAATGAAGTCGACGTAAATGACGAGTTTTTAGATGAGTGTAACGCAGAACCCTTAGCTCACGAACACAATTGAAAATATACAATTGTGAGTAAAATGGAGTTTTCTTGCAGCCACTAATTGGACCGTGGAGCTACCGCACCATATAGAAGATGAACAGGAACAGCATCGTGGCACACACCATCATCTTCATTCCCACACCCAGGAGGAATCCGAGGAATGAACCCCATCCCGAACGCAATGCCTCCCGCTGCTGCTTGCCTGTCAGCAATTCACCAATGAATGCGCCGGCAAAAGGGCCCAGGATAATGCCGATTGGCCCCAGGAATAAACCGACGATCAGACCAATAGTGGCACCCCACATCCCGGCCCTGGATCCGCCCCACTTTTTTGTGCCCCAGACCGGGACAACATAGTCCAGTATCGTGACAAGGATCACGAAAAACAACATGATCCAGAGTGACGTGTCGTAATTGACATTGTCCGCCACATACCTGGTCCAGCGCAGCAGAAGGTAACCAACCCATGCGAGCGGCGGTCCGGGTATTACGGGTAAAGCACTGCCGATGAATCCTACAATGATCAGCACGATCCCGCCGATGACCAATACTACTTCCATACTCTATTTACATTGCGTGATGTGATTGTTCCTGGTATGCTGCTGACAAATGTATAAATTCTTCAGATATTTGACCGTTTCGAATGAAACCTTCATCATTGAGCATTTTAATTTGGCTTCGCCGAGCTAAAGGTTCAGAGTAAGCAAGCAAAAAAGGGCATGTTTATATTACACGAAGCACAGGGAGTATTGATGAATGTTCGCCGAGTACCTTTATTAAATAAAACATCTGCGAGGCAACTAATCACCTTGACTAAAAACGAAGTTTGTAATTAATTGTAAATATATACTATAATTAAAACATATACATCTGAAACAAATCTTAATGCCTCATTATTTTTGGGATTTTACATAATTTCCTATATTTATATATGATAAGCACTTTGAAATGCATCCCCTCACTATTCAAAATTTTTATATAAAACGACACCTGCTTACCGAAAATATCAATGAAAGATAGTGAAAACCTATATGACAAGATCAGGGAATTGATCGGGAAGGATCCAGGGCACCTGAATATCATGGAAGATACCATTGATGTTGATCTGCAGGTTGAATATTTCGAGTATTCAAAGCGAATCTCTCAGGAATACGACAGCGACTGGGCACTGGACCAGGTAGACCTGCTCAGTGATCCTGATTATCCATCAGATGGCAAAAAACAACTGCTGGCGCGGCTTGCCACCATGGAGGATGTAACAGCCTTCAGAGCCATAGAATCCTATGCGCAGCATCCCGACAAAGAGCTGAAGGACTGGAGTGCCCTTGCGCTGCAGGAATCCAGGATGCACCTGGAAAGTCACCTGCTGGAAGAAAACCAGGTGTTCATTTCCACCGGACTGGGTGGTAAAAA
>CAZPTO010000221.1:0-6337 GCA_964589155.1 uncultured Bacteroidaceae bacterium
GTGGTGGATGGAAAATTCATCCTGCTCTTTTCATCAAGTCCCAGCCAGTCCTGCATCGGTACGATCACCAGCTTCGCTTGCGTGGCATAGGCGATGCGGATCATCTCCAGGTGCACATTCCTTCCGTTAAGCTTGACCCCCTGAAATTTCCTGATTCTTTTCAGGGTCTCCTTATCCAGTTCCTGCTTGAACCATCCCTTGATTGTATTATTGTCGTGTGTGCCCGTATAAACGATTGAATTGTGATTGATATTCAAGGGATTATGTTCAGATTCCGGCATATTTTTTCCAAAACCGAATTGGACAACCTTCATTCCTGGCAGCTTGAATTGGTCGCGCAGGTCATATACTTCCTGGTCGATCATACCGAGGTCTTCAGCAACAAAGGGCATATGCGGAAATCTCTTTTGTATGGCATTGAATAGTTTTTCGCCCGGTCCGGGCTCCCATTTCCCATGGATCGCACTTTCTGCAGCCATAGGAATGTCCCAGTAAGCTGAGAATCCCCTGAAATGATCCAGCCGGAGCAGGTCGAACCACTCAAGGTTCTTTTCCAGGCGTTTCAGCCACCATTGGAATCCGTGTTTTTCCATTGCTTTCCAGTCAAACAGCGGCATGCCCCAATGCTGTCCCTCCTTGTTAAAATAATCGGGAGGAACGCCTGCCACTGAACTCATTTGTCGCTGTTGGTCCAGTTTAAATAATTCCTGGTGGGCCCAAACATCGGCACTGTTAAAATCAACATAAATGGGAATATCACCGAAGATCCCGATGCCCTTGTCGTTAGCGTATTGCCTGGTTTCTTCCCATTGTTGACTGAAGATGAATTGCGTAAAGCGAATGATTTCAAGCTGTTCATCGTAAAGTGTTGAAAATGTCTCCAGCGTTTTTGAATCGCGGTCACGGTATTCGTCCGGCCAATTGTTCCAGGGTTGGTTGTTGAATTGGTCCATGAGGCATGAAAAGAGTGCAAAGTCCTCCAGCCAGTACCGTTCTTTATCCAGGAAAGCATGGTATTTTTTAGTTATTTCTCTGTTTGCTCCCAGATTAAATTTTTTAAATGCCTCTCCGATGAATGCATGTTTGGCTTTGGCGGCAGACTTGAATTTTACCCGGTTCTTCACTTTGCGTTTCAGATTTTTTAATGAACGGGCATCAACTAAACCATCGCGGACCATTCGGTAGGGATCGATAAACAATGGATTGCCTGCGAAGGCGGATGCAGAGCTGTAAGGTGAATGCGCAGTGGATTTTTCCGTAACACTCAGCGGCAGGATCTGCCAGTACCGCTGTCCGGTACGGTTCAGAAAATCAATAAACTGTGTTGCGCCAGGACCAAAGTCACCGATACCAAAATCACCGGGAAGGGAGGAGATATGCATCAGGATTCCTGATTTCCTGGCAGCTGTTTTCCGTACCCCATGTAAAACAGCAATCGGAAAATCTTTAAACAGGTCCTGAACAGGAATAGCATCAGTATATTCATTTTCCTTACCCGTAAACAGGTTTTTCCAATGCAGAGGTGCCAACTCCGGCAATTCCACACGTGTTTTCTTCCATGTACCACGACCTGTCATTGCTGTAAGGTTGAGCGGGAGGATCACCAGCAGGTATTCATCCTTAAAATGTCGTTGGAATGCGATGACATGCTTTTTGGCTGCTCCCTTTATTCTCAACGGGGTGTAATCTCCCTTCAGATACAGGGATGTACGCTGGTCCCGTTCCTTCAATAGCAAATGATGAACCCATTGTTTAATATTTCCATTTTCCGGTACACTCCACAATTTCTGCAACAGTTTCAGTTTGTCTTCAGTACTCTCCCTCATCATTTTATTGAGATTACGGGAAAGACTGTTGTAGTCCACAGGTTTCCTGTTGTCCGGATCGACGAAATCAAGGTTCCAGGTTTCATTCCCCTGGAAGGTGTCAGGCACACCAGGTACAGTGTGTTTAAGGGTGAGCTGCACCAGGGAGTTGATCATTCCGTGAATTTTGATTTCACCGACAAACTTGTACAGGCTGCCCAGGAAATCAGTTTCCAGGGTCAGTATGGATTCTATGAATTCCAGCGTACCGCTTTCATATGCCTCCTTCGGATCGCTCCAGGTGGTATTCATTTTGGCTTCGCGCAAGGCCTTGATCATAAAAGCCTTGAATCTTTCTGTAAACGTGTCGTCTATGGCTCCCTCCATGGGTACATGGGCCACCAGTGACTGGTAGATAAAGTACTCATCGTTTCGGGATGGGACCTGCATGTTGTCGACGCTGGTTCCGGCGGAGCGATTGATCTCATGCCAGTTCTGTGTGATTTCAATCCATCGTTTGGGTATATCACTCAGCACATTCAGCCGCGCCCGTGCATCCTCACCTCGCTTGGTATCGTGCGTTGATGTGGTGTTCATTGCCATGGGCCAGTGTTTCAGGCGGTATTGCATGGCTGCGTGAAATTTGTCTTTCCGGATACCAAAAAAACCCGGGGAATCGCCTACCTCGTTGTGTGCCAGGAAGGGATGGTAGGAGTAGAAGAGTGTATCCTCGATTCCTTTGGCCATCAGCGGGCCGGTAAATTGCATGCACCTCCTGAAGAAATTATCGATCTCCTGGCTGACATCATTTCCTGCCGCTTCATTGTCACGATTTTCCTGGACGGAGGTACCTGTGTCTTGCGCTGCTGCTTCCGCGCTTTGCCTTACTGCCTCCGTGCTATGTCCAGCTGCCTTGCTGTCTTGCGCTGCTGCTTCCGCGCTTTGCCTTACTGCCTCCGTGCTTTGCCCTGCTGCTTTCGTACCTGGTTCGTTTGTAACGATAGCGTGTTGGCTGCAGAAGAGTTTCTCAAGTGCAGACAGGCCCTTATGATGATCCGGATCGGCTTTACGTGCATCTGAAAAGATTTTTCTGACAAGATTTGTTTCAGTAGCGCTGAAGCGTGATGGCGCGCCGTATATTCTATATACAGGACAATGCAACAGGAAGCCGGCAATGGCCTGGCGCAGTGCTGTATCACTGAGGTCCTTTAGGTCCGGAGCAGAAATGGACCGGCATTCCTGCAGCAGATGTTCCAGTTCACCGAGGAACCGGTGCTCCAGGAAATACTTTTTTTTACGGATGGCGAGGGTTGTATAGTCTGCGGGTTGATCCCTCCATTCTCCCAGGTAGTCGCGGAAGTCATCCTCGCTGTTCTCATTGGTGAGGAGGTTGTTCACCAGCGCAAGGAAATCGTAGCCGGTGGTTCCCTGTACAGGCCATTTGTCGGGAAGCAGTTCATCTTCTTCAAGGATTTTTTCTACGACCATGTAGAGGTCGTCACCAAAAAGGTTCCTGATGTTTTCCAGGTAAACGGCAGGATCATACAGACCGTCAATGTGATCGATACGTAGTCCCTGGATTTTACTTTCACCGACCCATTTACCAATCAGCCGGTGGACATCCTTGAATACTTCTGGGTGCTGTATGTTAAGACAGATTAATCCGTTAATGGAAAAAAACCTCCGGTAGCTGATCCGTTTTTCAGTTTCCTGCCAGTGCACAGGGAGGTAATGCTGCAAAGTGACCAGGTGATGCATCTTTTCGGGATCTCCATTGATAATGGTCATACGAGCATCCAGCTGATCCTTGAATTCCTGGTCTGCCAGGTAAAGGGAGTGGAACTGCTGTGTACGTGCGTTAATATTTCCCTCAGTACTTTCGAGGATCGTGCGAATCTCCGAGGTAAGGGCAGAGAGATCCTGGAGCGCTTCTTCCAGGATCCATTCCCAGGAAAATTCTGAGACGGGAAATTGTGTTTCAAAATAGCTGAGCAGAAAACCCTGTTCACCAAAACGCAATGAAATTTCCTTATTCTCAATTGCATCCTCCAGGGGGCTGCCCAGAAATGGAAGCAGCATTTTTCCCTTCAGGTCCGGGTTCTGTTCAGGTGGGATCAGGTCGAAGTATGAATAATATGCAGAATCCGGTCCTTTACTGAGGAGGTCGAAGATCCAGGGGTTGTCTGGTGAATAGGCCATATGGTTGGGAACCACATCCTGGATCCAGCCCATTCCGGCAGATCTGAGCTTAATGAGTAGTTTATCATGAGCATTTTCATCGCCGACCTGTTCATTCAGCTGATGCGGATCAGTAATATCATAGCCATGATCGCTGCCTGGGGCAGCCTTGAAGACAGGCGAAGCATAAATGGTACGTATGCCGGATTTACGGAGATATGTTACAATCTTTTCTGCATCCCGGAATGTGAATGACTGATTGAATTGCAGCCGGTAGGTCGATACCGGGTTATAGGTGTTGTTCATCATTATTCGTTCGTAAACATGACTATTGCGAGCGGTGGTATAACAATGTTGATAGAATGATCTTCATCGTGATAGGGAACAGGATGCGATTCAACAGCTCCCATGTTTCCCACACCACTGCCTCCGTATTGAGAGGCATCACTGTTCAGTATCTCTACCCAGTATCCATCATCGGGCACACCGATGCGATAATTGTAACGTGGGACAGGAGTGAAGTTCACCACGGCCACGACCTGTTGCTTTTTTTGTTTGTCATACCTGACAAAGCTTAATATTGAATTCTGGGAATCATTGGCATCCATCCACCTGAATCCTTCAGGTTCGAAATCTGCCTGGTGGAGCGCAGGATAGCGCCTGTATAAATTGTTCAGGTCGCGGATATACTGCTGTAGTCCGACGTGGTTAAGATTTTGCAGCAGGTGCCAGTCAAGGCTCGATTCATGATTCCATTCCTTCCACTGTCCGATCTCCATACCCATGAAATGCAGCTTCTTGCCCGGGTGTGCGTACATGTATCCGAACATGGCCCTGAGGTTTGCAAATTTCTGCCAGATATCGCCAGGCATCTTGTTGATCAGACTACCTTTGCCATGCACCACCTCATCGTGCGACAATGAAAGCATGAAGTTTTCATTGAAGGCATACATGATGCTGAAAGTCATGCGGTTGTGGTGATAGCTCCTGTGAATTGGTTCGTGAGACATGTAATCCAGGGTATCGTGCATCCATCCCATATTCCATTTCATTCCGAATCCTAGTCCGCCGGTATATACCGGCCTTGTCACCATGGGCCAGGCAGTGGATTCCTCGGCAATGGTTTGTATGCCCGGGAATTTTGTATACACCGATTCGTTGAAATCCCGCAGGAACTGGATGGCTTCCAGGTTCTCCCTGCCACCGTGTTCGTTGGGAATCCACTCACCCTCTTTCCTTGAATAATCGAGATACAGCATGGAAGCCACAGCATCCACCCGTATACCATCGATATGGAATTGGTCCATCCAGCTATGTGCGCTGCTGATCAGGAAATTCCTGACCTCGTTGCGACCGTAATTGAAAATATAGCTGTTCCAGTCAGGATGGTATCCCTTGCGTGGATCTTCATGCTCATACAGGTAGGTTCCGTCGAAAAAATGCAGTCCGTGCTGATCATTGGGGAAGTGCGAAGGGACCCAGTCGATGATCACACCGATGTCATTCTGATGGAGCGTATCGATAAGATACATGAACTCATCCGGATTTCCGAACCTGCTGGTGGGGGCATAATACCCCGTTGCCTGGTAACCCCAGGATCCGGAATATGGATATTCTGTCACCGGCATCAGCTCCACATGGGTATATCCCATTTCTTTCACATAGTTGGTGAGCTGTTCGGCCAGCTCGATATAGGAGAGTGGACGTAGCCCTTCTTCCGGAGACCTGCGCCATGATTCAAGCTGCACTTCGTATACGGTCATGGGTTGATCAAGTGCATTTCGTTCCGGGCGTTTTTTCATCCACGCATCATCTTTCCACTTGTGTCCATACTCCCACACCACCGAAGCAGTTTTCGGCGGGTTTTCGCTATATTTTCCAACCGGATCTGCTTTTTCAACGGTGTAATTATTGAAGGAAGAGGTAATAAAATATTTATAGACTTCCCCTTTCCCAATTCCCGGGATGAACCCTTCCCAGATACCGGATCCATCCTCCCGAACCTGCAGGGGATGGGACTTTTCGTTCCATCCGTTAAAATTTCCGATGACAACAACAGATTGCGCATTGGGTGCCCATACGGCAAAAAAGGTCCCCTTCGCACCCTCATTTTCTACGATGGTGGCACCCAGTTTCTGGTAAAGCGAAAAATGTTTTCCCTCACGGAAAAGATAGATATCATATTCGGTAATGAACCCGGGAAAGGGAAGTACCGTGGGCTGCTGCTCATGCGCCGGTGCTGCCTGCTTAGCTTTCACTTTTGACTGCGATTGCGATTTTGCCTGCAGTTCTGACTTTACTTTTGATGTAGACTGCTTGATTTTCTGCTTGCTCACAGTTTTGACTTTACCGGG
>CAZPTO010000222.1:0-6323 GCA_964589155.1 uncultured Bacteroidaceae bacterium
CAGCCAGGGCTACCGGTGCCAGGGTCCTTGCCCTCACCACAACCTTCACTGAAGGTGAATTATCAGAAGCGGACTGGATCGCAGAGAACCTCTCCAAAGCCCCTGCTGAAGTGCTGCTCTGGTAGACAGAGCATATCGTTCCACGAAATCTTCCATGAAATTTTTAAGCACCAGGGATCCGGCTCATCAAAGGTCCAGTTCGAGACGGTCCAGTTTCTCATTGATCTCCTCCACCTCTTCCTTTGAGAGATTGAGCTCCATTGCCCCTGTATTGTCTTCCACCTGTTTCCGGTTCCTTGCCCCTGCGAGTGCTACGGTGATCCCGGGCTGGGCGATGGTCCATGCCAGTGCCAATTGGCTCAGGGTTGCATTCCTGCCATCGGCAATGGGTTTGATATCTTCCAGGAAAGCATTTATTTTCTTAATGTTTCCGGGTTGGAAATAGGGTGTATCCGGACGGTTGTCGCCTGTCCCAAACTTGTAATCCTGGGTAATCTTGCCGGTCAGCAAGCCCCGCTGCAATGGGCTATAGGCCAGGATAGCCACATTTTGTTCAATACACCAGGGCACAAGGTCTTCCTCAATCTCCCTGCGCACCATGCTGTATGGAACCTGGTCGGAGGCAAGCAGAATATTATCATTCGCCTTCTGTGCCAATTCAGCATCATAATTGCAAACACCAGCTGCCCTGACCTTCCCCTGTTCAATCAGTCGTTCCACCGCTTCCATGGTCTCATCGACTGGTGTTGTAGGATCAGCCCAGTGGATCTGGTAAAGGTCGATATAGTCTGTTTTCAGTCTCCTGAGACTGGCTTCACATTCGGCGATCACACTCTTTTTGGATGCATATTTATGAATCTTTACCTTCCGGCCATCATTGTGCACCGTTTCAAAATAGAATTCTCCTTTATTCTCATCCCATTTTAACCCGTATTTGGTAAGGATCTCCACCTGGTCACGTTTGCCTTGTATGACTTTTCCCACCAGCGCTTCACTTTGTCCGAATCCATACACAGGGGCCGTGTCGATCGTACTCATTCCCAAGTCAATAGAAGTTTCCAGCGCATCGATGGCATCTTTTTCATCTGCACCTCCCCACATCCAGCCGCCAATGGCCCATGCGCCGAAAGTAACAGGTGTAACATGAATGTCTGATCTTCCAAGTTGGACTTTTTTCATAGTTTTAAGCGATTTGATAATTGAAGCCTAAAGATAAAGAAAGGAATGGAGAGATAAAAGAACAGGAATCGAGCGAAGACATTTCTGCTGTATTTTTACCTTTTCTCCACGTAATTATCGTAGCTGAGGCATACTTCCCTTGAAAACCCTGCCGCGGTCTCTAAAATCTGTTTCCAGTCTGCTTCACCGAGCTTGTTCAGGTTACGGATGTTGACTTCTCGTTTATACAGACCATAAAGGATTCCTGCATTAAATGTATCCCCTGCACCGACTGTGCTGACAGGTTCGATTCGATCGACGTCAATATGAAGTCGCACATTCGGGGTGAACAGGTCCACCCCATTCGCATTGGCGGTATAGACAAAATGGTCACAATTTGGAGCGATCTTTTTCCAGGCATGCTCAGCAGTATCTACGCCATAGATATTGTGCATATCCTCATCTGAGGCCCGTACGATGCTGCTGGCCTGGATATTTTCCTCGATAATTGATTTCAACTGCGCAAGTGAGGCCAGGTGACTGGACCTGAAATTTGGGTCATAATAGACAAGTGCCCCCTTGTCTTTTGCTGATTCAAGAAGTGCTGTGATCTGAGGTCTCAACACCGGGTTCAATCCATAAAAGGATCCGAATAGGAGGTAGTCATCAGGACTGAAATGGGGCATCTCTTCGTTCAGCCGCTGGTTCGGATAGTCTTTATAGAACTCGTATTCCGCATCGGAAGATTTATTCAGGAATGCCAGCGCCAGGGCTGATTTTCCGTCCTCAAATTTTACAACATATTTATTTTCAATTCCATTTCCGGCAAGGAACTTCCGGATGTAATTTCCGATCCGGTCGTTTCCCACCTCGCTGATGAACGCGCCAGGTATGCCCAATCGCCCAAGTGAGATCATTGCATTGAAAGCTGATCCGCCTGGTTTTGCTGCCTGCGGTTGGAAGTCCTTGAAGATGATGTCGAATACTGTTTCGCCAACTGCATACACTTTCGGCATAGAAGAAGATTGTTGCATTATTTTACCAGTTTTGAGATTGCTTTAAATTCAGGGGTTCCGGAAATCCTGGCCAGTTCAAAGAGCAAGGATTCATAGCTGGAGATAATGGCTCCTTCCTGCCGCATTCGCTCAATGGCAATGGCTTTATCCTGCGTTTTTCTCGAGGAAGTACAATCCTCGATCACCACGGGTTGGTATCCTTTCTCAAGCAAATCGATGGTTGTTTGCATTACGCAGACATGGGTTTCAATACCACAAATCACGACATTCATTTTTGCGTGCGTTTCCAGTGCCAATGCAAAGGGATTGTCATCACAGCAGGAAAATGTCATTTTTTCCATAGGATCGAATGTTTCCAGGTGCTGTCTGACACCCTGCACGGTCTCCCCGAGTCCCTTCCTGTATTGCTCGGTGAGCAGCACGGGTATATCCAGCAACTTCATTCCCCCGAGCAGGATTTCCATGTTTTTCATTAAGTCATTGTGTCCTGACATATGTGGCAACAGACGTTCCTGCACATCGATCACCAGCCCTATCGTATCTTTTTTTAATAATCTCATATTGTTAATTATCTCAAATTTTCCTGCTGCTAGAATAGCCGGCTGCTCATTGGTGCCGGTTACTTATACGCTCCCTTTGTTTCGTAGTTGTTCACCGAGGTAGCCACCGTGGTGCCGCCTGGCATAATCTTTGGCTGTGAACCCGATTTTCTTCATCAACAAAACGGTGAGTGCATCACCCATGACCATCATCACTGTTGTGGATGTAGTAGGTGTCAGTCCCAGCGGACATACTTCCGCCGGACTGCCGGTATGCAGGGTGAATACTGACTTTTCGACCAGCGCACCCTCCGGGTTTCCCGTGATCAGCACAACGGGGAGTCCGGGATGCAATTGGTGGGTAAGCGCCACCAGTTCCAGGATCTCACGCGTCTTGCCCGAATTTGAAAGAACAAGCAATACATCATTTTGCCGGATCACTCCGAGGTCACCATGCTGCGCCTCACTGGGATGCAGGAAAATGGCCGGCGTACCGGTTGCACTGAAAGTAGTGGCGATATTATTGGCCACCTGTCCGGCCTTCCCCATTCCGCTTGCAATTACCTTACCTCCTTTCTGATGAATTCTTTCGTACAGAAGGGTGACTACCTCCTCAAATGCCTGGTCCTCGGGGATGGCCCCTACTGCTGTGGCCTCTGCCTGGAAAATTGAACGTAATGAAGTACTCATAATGTTTCGTCCGGATAATATACATTAAATCCTGATACTACAATTGCTTTGCCACCAGCTCTTCCAACTTCTCAATATCGGCGGTAAACTTGCGGATCCCCTCACTCAGCTTTTCAACGGCCATGGCATCTGTGTTGTGCATCCAGCGGAAAGACTTTTCATCAAGGTGGATCTGGTCAAGGTCCATCTGCATTGATTTCTTCGGATCGAGTTTGACCTGCAGGTTTCCTTCCATCTCGTCCAATTCGCCCAAGAGTGCCGGTGAGATCGTCAGTAAGTCACAACCGGCCAGCTCAATGATCTCTTCCGTATTCCTGAAAGAAGCCCCCATCACCTCCGTTTCATAACCGAATTTTTTATAATAGTTATAGATATTATGAACGGAATGTACTCCCGGATCATCCTTACCGGGTATATGATCCACCCCCCTGTCTTTTTTGTGCCAGTCGTAGATCCTACCCACAAAAGGCGATATAAGCTGCACATCAGCCTCCGCACAGGCCACGGCCTGGGCAAAACTGAACAGGAGAGTCAGGTTACAGTGGATGCCTTCTTTCTCCAGTTCTTCTGCCGCTTTGACACCTTCCCAGGTGGCAGCGAGTTTGATCAGTATCTTTTCCCGCGAAATACCATTATCCTCATAAAGTCTGATCAGTTTCCTGGCCTTTTTTTCACTACCTTCTTTATCAAAAGAGAGCCTGGCGTCCACCTCTGAACTCACCCTTCGTGGCACGATATTCAATATCTCCGTACCAAAAAGTACAGCCAACTGATCCATGGTCTCAGTGATTTTTTCCGAAGCTGTTTCCCCCTTTTTGCTTCCAATTTCAATGGCCTGCCCGACCAGGTGGCGATATTCTTCTTTCTGCGCAGCGGCATAAATAAGCGAGGGATTCGTTGTGGCATCCACCGGTTTAAAGCGTCGCATGGTTTCAAAATCGCCTGTATCTGCTACTACCTGGGTAACCTTTTTGAGTTGTTCTAAAGTGCTCATTTATTGATTCTTGGAATTTATTTAATCATACTTATTGCGGGGAAAATACTGGTGTGGGCCTTTCACTGACCTCCATGGTTCCCCTTTTTGAAAATCAAGCTCAAATATACTAATTGATCTGCTAGATGGGAACTTTTCACTGACTTGTTTTGTGAAAGGATACTGACTTCAAATAGTTGGACGACACATTGAAAGCAGATAAGTCATGAGATATTGATTTATCGACATCTGAGAAATGCTCAGTTGATAACTCTCGAATAATCCAGGGTCAAAAATATATTTATTAAAACTCAAAATCAGGTTTTAATAAGGAAATCCATTTTTCTAACCTTACAGGAGTCAGATCGTCTTCATTATCTTCATCAAGTGGTAAACCACAGAAAAAACCTTCATCATTTAAAGCTTCTGAATCTTCAAAGGTGTAATCTTCCGCATCAACAAATCCATATATCTTACCATTCTTACCTGTGATTTCCTTGTAAAGATATGCGATTCCGTCCGCAAAGTGCTCAGGATACAGAACACTGTTTCCAAGTCCTGCAATAGCAATCTTTTTACCCTCAAAACCATTTCCGGCAATCTTTTTAAAAAAACCCTCCCATTCATTTTCCAGAATTTCATTACTCCAATGATCTGCTCCAACTGTAGAACCGATAAAAATATGTTGCCTGTATTTGTCTACATGCTCTTTCCCGGCTTGTGTAACATGTATTAAGTCAACTTTGTCAATTCCAATCATTTCTCCAAGCTTGATTGCTACCCGGTTAACGCTTCCACCTTGTGGACTGTAAAAAATTGCAGTTTTAGTCATAATGCTGAAAATAAATGGATACTAATAATTCGAGATTTTTGTTTGATTTCGCCCTCCAATTTAAGAAAGTAGCCCGAATGATCCTACAGTCCCTGTAAATTTCTCCTATCTTTACAGTGTTTGAATCAAAAAACTACAGTCGATGAAAGCGATGATGCTCACAGGGATCCGCCAGATGGAGATGCAGGAGGTGCCGGATCCCATGCTTGTCAACGAGACCGATGTGCTGGTCAGGATGAAAGTGATCGGTGTGTGCGGATCGGATGTGCATTATTACAAGTCCGGAAGAATCGGTTCCCAGGTGGTGGAATATCCTTTCCCCGTCGGACATGAAGGGTCGGGCGAAGTAGTGCGCACAGGGGAAGCTGTAACACGGGTCCGTCCGGGTGACCGGATCGCCATCGAACCTGCCATGCCCTGCTGGGAGTGCGATCAATGCCTTGCAGGGCGGCCACACACCTGCCGGAAATTGAAGTTCCTGGGGTGCCCCGGGCAGGCCGACGGTTGTCTTTCAGAATATATCGTGATGCCCGAGACCAGCTGCTTCCCCATTCCGGATCACATGACTTACGACGAAGCAGCTCTATCTGAACCCCTTGCGATCGGGATGTATGCAGTGAACAGTTCAATCCCGATGGAAGGTGCAACAGTGGGTATACTCGGATTCGGACCGATCGGTAATTCTGTGATGCTCCCGGCCATCGATAAGGGTGCAGGCAATATCTATGTCACCGATAAAGTGGATGAGCGGGTTGAACTTGCAAAGAAACAAGGCGCTGTTTATGCCGGCAATCCCCTCAGGGAGG
This sequence comes from uncultured Bacteroidaceae bacterium, assembly GCA_964589155.1. Lineage (GTDB taxonomy): Bacteria > Bacteroidota > Bacteroidia > Bacteroidales > M55B112. Next base: position 6,015 of record CAZPTO010000222.1, read on the forward strand.
ACATTGTAAAAGCGATCTCTGCAATGGAGCCCGGACTGCTTGATGTGGTATTTGAATGCTGCGGACAACAAGATGCTGTCGACCAGGCCATTGATCTGCTAAAACCCGGTGGTAAGCTGATGATACTCGGTATTCCCGAATTCGACCGGTGGTCCTTTCCTTCCGACGAAATGCGCAGGAAAGAAATCACCATTCAAAATGTGCGCCGTCAGAATGAGACCCTCGATGAGACCCTTGAGATGATCTCCGACAGCAGGGTTGATGTGAAGTCCATGGCTACACACCGTTTTTCTTTTCCCGACACAAAAG